>NZ_JBEOOB010000038.1:0-37464 GCF_040308685.1 Pseudoalteromonas sp. 20-MNA-CIBAN-0454
TGGTCGAATGCACCGGTCTTGAAAACCGGCATGGGTTTATAGCCCATCTAGGGTTCAAATCCCTATCTCTCCACCATATAACAAAACAGCCCGCTTAATTAGCGGGCTTTTTTGTGCCTCATATAAAATAATGCGTTTGTATTGCAAGTTTAAATTACGACCATAGTCTCTATTTATAAGCTACCTCGCTTAGGGCATGCTTATATTATTGAGGCTTATGTTTGTATATTTAAGGATTTTACGATGAAACATCAACTTGCAAAAAGTGTCGGGCTTTCATTACTCTCCCCAATCATTATTGGTGGTATGTTGGGTGTTTATTATGGCCTTGCTATGAATGGTGACTTTTTATCAATATTTTTTCAATTATTGATGACGGCAATAGCAAACGCACATATTGTAGGGTTAACGATGGCCGCATTTGTAGTGCCAGGTTACTTACTTATGTTTAAGTACGCTAAAGTAAATTATTCAGGGGTTTTAACGCTTGGTTTATTAGGCGGCGCTATTTTTAGTTACTTACTTAGTGCTACTACGGGCGAGATATTTTTAATAAATAGTGTGATGTCTGGGTTTGCTGCAGGGCTGTTTTTGTTTGGGCTGCGTAAAACCGCAAAAAAATAATCGTAGCATTATTAAGCAAGCATGCTGATAAAGTGTGCATTTTCCTTTTTTTTAGCCGCAAAAGGTTTCAATTTTTCACGACAAAGAGTACCTTTAGCTACTGTATGTTTAATAAGAAGTAGTTTGGTATGCAAAAGCACGATTTTTACCAGTCATTAGTTAAGCAAACGCAATCGCTGATAGGCGGTGAATCGAATGTAATTGCTAATATGGCAAATATAAGCGCGCTGTTATTTACTTCATTAGATGATGTAAATTGGGCGGGCTTTTATTTTATGGATTCACCTACCGAATTAGTGCTTGGTCCGTTTCAAGGTAACCCGGCTTGCATTCGAATTCCGGTAGGAAAGGGTGTATGTGGAACCGCCGCTGCAACCGGACAAACACAATTAATAGAAGATGTTCACGCTTTTGATGGGCATATAGCCTGTGATGCAGCGTCAAATTCTGAAGTAGTTGTACCTATTATGAAAGCTGGTAAAGTATTTGCTGTACTTGATATAGATAGCCCAAGTATTAGCCGATTTGATACTGACGATCAAGCGGGTCTTGAAGCATTAGTAAAATGCTTAGAGGCAAGCCTATAATGAAAGACTTGCTAAATGTTCAAGACTACCTTTTTGCCGTACAAGATGTGGGCGATTGGGAAGGCGATGAAGAACATGTAGCGGAAACGCTCAATGATTTGATTCATATTGCTTGGGATCGTCTACCAGACGAAGCCGAGTGTGAATTTATCGATGAAACAATTAATGGTATTTGGGAACACCTTCGTGGTGATATGGCTGTAATTGAGGCCGACTTCGAAGAATTGGTCGACTGGGTAATACACTATGTTGATTCGTCCCTTGATGAAAAGATGTGAAAAATAGGTTCTAAAATGGAAACCACAAACAAGCTAAAAGATATGAACGAAGTGTTGGAATTTTTATATCAAGAATTCCCGCAGTGTTTTAAACAAAAAGACGGTATCAAACCGCTTAAAGTCGGTATTTTTAAAGATATTGCTGAGCGTATTGAAGGGTCTGAAAAAGTAAGCAAGACTCAAGTGCGCCAAGCGCTTAGAAAATACACGTCTAACTGGCGTTATTTAGAAGCTGTGACTAAGTCAGAGTTTCGTATTGATCTTGATGGTAATCAAGCTGAAAAAGTTGAGCAAGAGCATATCGACCATGCACAAAAAGCATTGGAAGAAAGCCGCGCGAAAATGGCTAAACGCAAAAAGCAGCAACGTCCGCGTCCAGATGCAGATGCAAAATCTTTCAAAAAGAAACCTGCTCATGCCGCTAAAAATGCTACTTCAGCAGATAAAACAGCTAAAGCCGCACCGGTTAAGCGTTCAGGAAAAATTGAACCTTTACCAGCAAGTGAGGTCAAGGTTAGTAATAAGGTTAAGGTTAAACTTGGCCAAGCACTTGTTAATGCAATAATCACTGAAGTGAACAAAGACGACGTTCATGTTGAATTAGTGACTGGTATGCAAGTTAAAACCAAAGCTGACAGCTTATACATTATTTAAGCTGAAAATAAATTAAGGAGTTGTGTATGAGTAAAAAGTTTACGCTCATTCCGTTAGTTGCTGCCCTGTTTTCAGGTTCATTATTTGCTGCCGTTGAAGCCGTTACGTTAAAAGACTTACCGTTGCTCAAGCAAGAAAGTCAACATGCTACAGCCAGCAAACGAGTGGTTAACTTATTTACTCGTTCACACTATACACCGGTTCGATTTAACGATGAGCTTTCAAGTAAAGTGTACGATCGTTATATCGAATCCCTTGATTTTAATAAAAGTGTATTCTTAGCCAGCGATATTGCGTCATTTGAGCAATATCGTAATGGCTTTGATAACGCATTGGTAACCGGCAAGTTAGGCTTTACGTTTGATATTTTTAACCTAAGCCTTAAACGTCGCTTTGAGCGTTATGATTACTCGCTTTCATTACTTGAAAATGAGATGACGTTTGATAAACAAGATGAATACTTTTTTGATCGAGAAGATGCTGATTGGGTAACCACCCAAGACGAACTTGATGAAATATGGCGTGAGCGCGTTAAATATGACGCACTACGCTTAAAAATGACCGGTAAAGATTGGGAAGGTATAAAGGATGTACTTGTAAAGCGCTATAAAAATGCACAAAAGCGTTTAGTACAATCAAAATCCGAAGATGCCTTTCAAATAGTAATGAATTCGCTTGCACGCAGTATAGAGGCGCATACCTCTTATTTATCGCCGCGCCGTGCAGAGCAATTTAAAATGGATATGGACCTAGAGCTTGAAGGCATAGGTGCAGTATTAAGCCCAGACGAAGACTATACCGTTATTCGCAGTTTAGTACCGGGTGGTCCTGCCGATAAATCACAACAAATTAAAGCCGATGACCGCATTATTGGCGTTGCCCAAGACGGTAAAGAGTTTGTTGATGTGATAGGTTGGCGCTTAGATGACGTGGTTGATTTAATTAAAGGCCCTAAAGGTACAAAAGTACGTTTACAGTATCTAAAAGGCGCTGATGCGCACGGTACGCCTAAAATAGTTGAAATAACCCGAGATAAAATACGCCTAGAAGACAGAGCAGCTAAATCTGAAGTGTTTGAAGCACAGTATTCCGATTTAACCAGTAAAATAGGCGTTATTGAAATTCCTGGCTTTTATAATAACTTGTCGCAAGATGTAAAAGTTGAATTGGCTAAACTAAAAGAAGCTAAAGTAGACGGTGTTATTATAGATTTACGTCAAAACGGTGGTGGTTCTTTATACGAGGCAACACAGCTTTCTGGATTGTTTTTCGACCAAGGCCCAGTGGTACAAATTCACACTCTTAATAATCGTATTGAAGAGCAGAAAGACCGCGATGGTATTACGTACTACGATGGCCCGTTAACTGTTCTAGTAGACAGATACAGTGCATCTGCTTCTGAAATTTTTGCAGCAGCGATACAAGATTATGGTCGCGGTATTGTGATTGGCGAGCAAACCTTTGGTAAAGGCACTGTACAACAGCACAAAGGCTTAGGGCGAGCGTACGACCTGTACGACAACGAGCTTGGCAGTGTGCAGTATACAATTGCTAAGTTTTACCGCATAAATGGTGGTAGCACACAACACAAAGGCGTTATTCCTGATATTTCGTTTCCATCTGCAATTGATCCCGCAGAGTGGGGAGAAAGCAAACAAGATAATGCACTGCCGTGGGATAGCATAGTACGCGCTAGATACCAAGAAATGGGTGACTTAAAACCGATTATTACGTATTTAGATAAGCAACATGCGCAGCGTATTCAGTCAGAGCCAGAGTTTAATTATGTATTTGAAGACATTACTCGCTACAACGAAGAGAAAGACCGCAAAACTATTTCGTTAGTAGAAGCTCAGCGTATTAAAGAAAAAGATGAAAATGAAGCACGCGCTTTAGTGCGTACTAATGAGCGTTTAGCGCGTTTAGGTGAAAAACCAATCGAAAACCTAGATGATGTGCCGGAAGTAATTGAAAAGCTGGATCCATTTTTAGAGGAAGCAGCCCTGATCACTCAAGACTATATTAAATACGGGCGTATAGCCAAAAAGTAATAATTGGTTTACCTCTATAAAAAAAGGCGCAATTGCGCCTTTTTTGCTACCCATAATTTACAAGATTGTTATAATCGCTGATTACACAAAGTTGAGCTAGATCAATGTTGCTCGATTAATGCGCTGTATGTGCTAAGAAGAATAATTAACATGCATTAGATGTGTGTAGGAGTCTTTATCTTGAAGTCATTAGAAGAAAAACCAATAAAACCCGCCTCGTTTTTTGATGCACTCATTCCAATCTCAGTTCTCATTTGTTTACTTGGTGCGGCTGTTTATCTATTTGGTGATAATTCCTCTTCTGGGCCAAATCAAATAGCTTTGTTATTTGCTACTTTTGCAGCAGCATTAATAGGTCTAAAAAATGGCTACAATTGGAAAAAACTAGAAGATGCGATGATTGAAGGGATCACCTTGTCGTTAGGTGCTATCTTAATTTTACTTATGGTAGGTGCGTTAATAGGCACTTGGTTGCTTTCGGGCACAGTACCTACGCTAATTTACTATGGCTTACAGGTTATTAATCCGAGTTGGTTTTATGCAGCTAGTTGTTTAATTTGTGGCATTGTAGCAATGAGCATTGGTAGTTCGTGGACCACAGCGGCTACAATAGGTGTGGCTTTATTAGGCGTTGCTACAGGCTTAGGGTTAGAGCAAACAGTAACGGCTGGTGCGGTTATATCGGGCGCGTATTTTGGCGATAAGCTTAGTCCACTATCAGAGACTACTAATTTAGCGCCTGCGGTTGTGGGGGCAGATTTATTTGAACATATTCAGCATATGCTATGGACTACAGTACCGAGCTTTGTAATTGCCTTAATAATCTTTATATTTATGGGGTTTAACGCGACTGCATCGAGTGAAGCAGGGCGTATTGATGAAATTACTGCTATTTTGCAGCAAAACTTTAATATTGGTTTAGAAATGCTAGTGCCTTTAATTGTACTTTTAGTACTTGCGATACGCAAAATGCCAGCGTTTCCTGCTATATCGATAGGCGCGGTACTTGGCGCTGTGTGGGCTGTGTTGTTTCAATCTGATTTAATTGCCAGCCAAATAGATATAAGCCAAGGCCAGCTAATAGGCTACTTTAAATTAATTTGGACCACTTTTTTTGATGGTTTTAGTATTAGTACCCAAGACGACAATATGGATGCACTCCTCAGTGGGGGCGGTATGTCAGGTATGCTTACAACAACCTGGCTAATTATGACGGCACTGATGTTTGGCGCTATTATGGAAAAAACGGGGCTGTTAGATGTGTTTGTTAAGAGTATTCTTAAAATCGCAAAAAGCACAGGTTCGTTAATCACTGCAACTATAGCGACTTGTATTGGTACAAACGTCATTGCGGCGGATCAATATATTGCTATTGTGGTACCGGGGCGGATGTTTAAAGAAGAATATGCAAACCGTGGTTTAAAACCGGTTAATTTATCGCGTACCTTAGAAGATGGCGGCACAATTACCAGCCCGCTGATCCCATGGAATACCTGTGGTGCCTATATGCAAAGCGTGTTACTGATCAATCCATTTGACTATGCACTGTATGCTTTCTTTAATTTAATTAACCCTGTATTGGCAATTATTTATGCTTATTTAGGTATTAAAATATTACGTATTAAACCAAAACAGACTGCTTAATTTAAACAGCCTCTTTTAAACATAAAAGGGGCTTTTTTTGGAGTATTTATGACTGCCGCACAAAAACCGCAAACACAATATTTAAAAGATTACCAAGCGCCAGACTTTTTAATTAATCACACCGAGCTTAACTTTGATTTACAGCCATTAACAACAAGAGTCACTGCGCTACTTACATTGAGCCGCGTGGGCGCTAAAACGGCACCTTTAGTACTCGATGGCATTGATTTACGCTTAGTGTCGCTCTCAATAGATACTCATGATATTAGCGATTATAAAATAGTGGGTGAGCAACTCATTATTAATAACCTACCAGATCACTGCCAACTTAGTATAGTGACCGAAATTTCTCCGCAAACAAATACTTCTCTAGAAGGACTTTATTTATCGGGTGGGGCTTATTGTACTCAGTGTGAAGCGCAGGGTTTTAGAAAAATAACTTACTATATGGACCGTCCAGATGTTTTATCAACATTCGATGTAACCATAATAGCAGACAAAAAATACCCGCAGTTACTCTCTAATGGCAACATGGTAGATAGCGGTGAAACGCAAGACGGTCGTCATTTTGCTAAGTGGCAAGATCCGTTTAAAAAGCCAAGTTACTTATTTGCTTTAGTGGCGGGTGACTTTGATGTGTTAAATGATAGCTATACTACAAAAAGTGGTAAGAATGTCGATTTAGCCTTATTTGTAGATAAAGGTAACTTGTCAAAAACACCACATGCAATGAGCTCACTTAAAAAAGCGATGCAGTGGGATGAGACACGCTTTAATTTAGAGTATGACCTTGATATTTATATGATTGTTGCCGTTGATTTTTTCAACATGGGAGCGATGGAAAATAAAGGGCTTAATATTTTTAATAGTAAGTGCGTTTTGGCAAATCAAGAAACCGCTACCGATAAAGACTATCACACCATTGAATCTATTGTTGGGCATGAATACTTTCATAACTGGACCGGCAACCGCGTAACCTGTAGAGATTGGTTTCAGTTATCGTTAAAAGAAGGTTTAACAGTATTTAGAGATCAAGAATTTAGCAGTGATTTGGGCTCGCGAGCGCTAAACCGTATTGATGCCGTTAAAGTAATGCGTACTCACCAGTTTAGTGAAGATGCAGGGCCTATGGCGCATCCTATTCGTCCAGAAAAAGTAATTGAAATGAATAACTTTTACACTGTGACTGTATACGACAAAGGTGCTGAAGTTATACGTATGATGCACACCTTGCTTGGTGAAACTAACTTTCAAAAGGGCATGACACTTTACTTTGAACGCCACGATGGCCAAGCGGTTACCTGTGACGATTTTGTAAGTGCTATGAGTGATGCATCTAATATTAACTTAGAGCAATTTAAACGTTGGTATAGCCAATCGGGTACTCCTCGTTTAAATGTACAACAAAGTTACCATAGCGAGACGCAAACGTTTAGCCTTACCATTGAGCAGGCTGCGCCAATTAATCAGCCACAAAACGATACTTTGCATATTCCTTTTGCAATTGAGCTGTTAGATAGCAAGGGGGAAAGTGTACCGTTACAATATAAAGGTCAGAGCGTTGATCATGTGCTTGATGTAACTAAAGCAACGCAAACATTTAATTTTGATCAGCTAGCAGAGCAACCTGTTGCCGTTTTATTGGAAGACTTTTCAGCCCCGTGTATATTAAAGCAGCACAGTAACGATCAAGACCTATTGCACATAATGCGCTTTGCGCGTAGCGATTTTTCGCGTTGGGATGCACAGCAACAGCTATTTATTAATGCGGTTAAGCGTGGTATTGCAAGCAAAAACCCTGAACCATTAAGTAATGAAATAATAGCAGCATTACAGGTATTAATAGCCAGTAGAGCAGGTGACTTGGCATTACTTGCTGAACTGTTAAAACTCCCTAGCTTTGATACCTTAGCAGCTGAGTTTGAGACGATCCCAGTTGATGCCATTCTTACTATTACACAGCAGTTTGAACAGCAAATAGCTGATACCCTTGAACAAGAATTTATTAATTGTTACCAAGCACTTGAAGACGATGGCAGTGTTAATGCGGCTGCTGTGGCAATACGTTCATTAAAACAACAATGTTTGTATTACCTAGCAAAAACAGACAGTTTACCAGCGGCTGAATTTATAAAAGAAGCTGCAAGCTCAACTAATATGACCAATGTGCTCGGTGCGCTCAGTGGTGCTATAAAAGCGTCGCATACATTAAGTGACACCTTGCTTGCACATTTTGATAGCCAATGGCGACACGACGTATTAGTAATGGACAAATGGTTTGCACTGCAAGCTATGCAGTCGGGTGATGATGCAATTGACAATATTAAAGCACTGTATGAACATCCTTGTTTTGACTTTTCAAACCCTAACCGAGTGCGTGCTTTAATTGGCAGTTTTAGTCACTTTAATACCGCGCAATTTCATCGCCTAGATGGTCAAGGTTATGCTTTGCTTGGTGATTTACTCATTAAGCTCAATACTATTAATCCGCAAAATGCATCACGCATGTTAACGCCTTTTATGTCGTGGAAACGTTACGATAAAGTACGTTCTGCAGCAATGAAAACACAACTGCAGCGTTTAGCTGATTTAGATACGCTGAGCGACGATTTATTTGAGAAGGTTGAAAAAGCCTTAAATTAAATCATGATTGAATATTATTTTAGATTAAATTTGAGCTACAACGAATGCATGGATTACTACCATGGACGTTATAGCTCAGTACAAGTTGTAGATGACAGCGGTAAAAGCATTCGATTTGCCGCAAACTACCTGCGCCCCTACATTTCTAGTTTAGGGGTGCGAGGTAGGTTTAGATTGATACTTACCCCCGAAAATAAGTTTATCCGCCTCGAACGAGTAGCCTAAGCGCTTGTATTTATGTTATAGATATACATAAATATTGCCTTTTTGTTAATTTCGATTTGTCCTATTGTTAATTTGCGTGTATAAATTACTGGTATGACGTCTTACCATTGCGTAAACGTCAGTGAATAAAAAAGATTATGACTGATTGAAGGCGACTGTTTGTAATTTGTTTAATTCGCTTCTATCGTTACGATTACACTAAAAACAATAACTTGATCACACAAAATGACCCGCGACAGGGGGGAAACCAAAATGATAAGAAGATCGCTTTTTGTTAAAAATAAAATCGCTATAGGTTTAGCAGCCGCAAGCTTAGGGTTATCTGCAATGACTGCACAAGCGGCAGTTTTTGAAGCCGGAGGTTTTGATATAACTTTCGACTCCACTTTTTCTTATGGACAAAGTATTCGTGTAGAAGACCGAGACTTTGGCTTAATAGGTAAAAGTAACAACCCTTCATTCGATTGGACGGGTTATAACCCAGCCTTAAACAATACCGTTTACTCATCGCAAGATGTGTGGGCGCAACCAGGATCATATTCAAACAATGGTGATGCAGGCGATTTAAACTTTGATAGTGGTGATTCGTTTTCAAAACTATTAAAGGGCACCCATGATCTATCTATCAGTAAAGATAATTATGGTTTGTTTACTCGATTTATGTATTTTTATGACTTTGAGTTAATGGATGGCGATCGTGCTTATGTAAACCCTACCTCAGGCCAAGGCGTCGATCCATGTGATGACAAAGATACAAAAGCACAAAGCTGTGCTGACATCCGTTTATTAGATGCGTATGTATGGGCAAGCTTTGATTTAAATGAAGGCAAAAACCCGCTATCAATTCGCGTTGGTCAACAAGTAATAAATTGGGGTGAAAGTACATTAATATCGCATGGTATTAACGTTAACCCAGTTGACATAGACCGTTTAAAAGCGCCTGGTGCAGAGCTTAAAGAAGCCTTTATACCTGTTGGTATGTTATGGGCATCGTTAGGTATTACTGATAACGTAACCTTAGAGGGTTTTTATCAATACCAATGGCAAGAAACACGCTTACCAGCAACGGGAACGTATTTTTCTACCAATGACTTTGCCTCTGAAAATGGTTATCAGCAAAATGTGCAGTTAGGTTTTACTTCAAATCCTGATATTGATTTAGCATTTTTAACCGACAGTTTAAATAATTTAACCTCTGACTTTGCCCTAGCAGCCTCACTCAAAGGCGTTGATCCTTCAAGTGCTCAAGGCAAAGCGCTACTGGCCGAAATGTATTTAGCCTATCCAACTAAGGTAGCACTAAAAGGTAAAGGCGATGAAGGTAAAGTAGAGCCGGATGACGGCGGCCAATACGGTTTACGTTTAGGCGTGTTTTTACCTGAATTTAATGACACGGAAGTGGCATTTTATCATGTGAATTATCATAGCCGTCGCCCGTTAGTATCTGGTCGAGTGTCTAATTTTACTCAAGCTTCACTTGCCCAAGATTTAGCAATGATTACAACGACTGAAATCACTGAAGATAATATTCATAATTTAAGAGCTTTCTCTTTAGCAAAAAATGAATACCCAGAAGACATTAAACTCTATGGTTTGAGCTTCAACACATCTTTAGGTGAAACTGCGTTTGCTGGTGAGTTTACTTTTCGCGAAGATGAACCACTACAAATTGATGACGTAGAGCTACTTTACGCTGCAATGCCAGAGCAATTAGCAGTGGCAGGTTTACGCCCTGAATTTGCAGGTATTTCACAAATGAGCCAAGGCAATGCTGTCAGTGTTGTTGGCCCAGGCGAGCTAGCAAAAGGTTATATAGAGCGTAATACCAGTCAATTACAATTTACCGCGACGCATTTATTTGGCCCATCTTTGGGTGCAGATAGCTGGGCTGTGGTAGGTGAGGTTGGTGGCGTGCGTATTCATAGTATGCCGGAGTACGATGAAATGCGTTTAAACGTTTCTGGTACTGGGCGTAGTGGCATTATGACCGGCCCAGGCAGTTCTGATTATTCTGCGCTACATATGGCGTTATCAAATGGAGCAGAGCAAAAACAATTTGCTACGGCTACATCGTGGGGTTATCGCTTAATTGCTAAAGGTGATTATTATAACCTGTATAACGGTATTAACTTTTCGCCACGTTTTGTATTTTCTCATGACGTAAATGGTAGCACGCCAGATCCTATGTTTTTGTTTATAGAGGATCGTAAATCGTTAGGTGCAACCATGAACTTTAACTATCAAAATGCGTGGTCATTAGATGTTAGCTACAACTCATTTTGGGGTGGCGGCGACATTAATACCTTCTCTGATCGCGATTACATTTCATTTAACTTAAAATATTCTATTTAGGGGTAATATTATTATGATTAAAAAACCTACCCTCATTGCTACTGCATTTTGTAGCTTGTTTGCAAGTCACGCTGCTTTAGCTAAAATTAGCAGCGAAGAAGTTGCGCGCTTAGGTGCAGACTTAACGCCACTAGGCGCTCAAAAAGCAGGCAATGCAGATGGTTCTATTCCTGCGTGGAATGGTGGTATTACCGCAGCACCGGCAGGTTATAAAGCAGGTATGCATCACTTAGACCCGTTTAATACGGATAAAGTGTTGTTTACTATTGATAAAAGTAATATTGAAAAATATAAAGCGAACTTAAGCCCTGGCCAAATTGCGTTATTTGAAGCGTATCCTGATACCTTTAAAATGCCAGTATATGCAACTCGTCGCTCTGCTTCGTTCCCGCAATTTGTATATGATGCAACTAAGCAATTTGCACCCACTGCAGAGCTAATAGAAGGCGGTAATGGGATTAAAAGTACAGCAATTGGTATTCCATTTCCTATTCCTAAAACTGGTTTAGAGGCAATTTGGAATCACTTGCTACGTTACCGTGGTCAGTCTATTGAGCGCTTTGGCGGCCAAGCAGCACCTACCGCTTCGGGTTCGTATAACTATGTTGGTTTTGATGAGCAACTACTAGTTAAATACTCAGATCCAAGTGCTACACCTGCGCAACTGCAAGACTCAAATATTTTGTTTAAGTTTAAACAAAAAGTAACAGAGCCGGCACGCCTAGCGGGTACTGCGTTATTAGTGCATGAAACCATGGACCAAATATTAACGCCACGCCAAGCATGGACCTACAACAGTGGTCAACGTCGTGTTCGTCGTGCACCTAACGTTGCTTATGATGCACCAGGTACAGCAGCTGACAGCTTACGTACCACTGATGACTTTGACATGTTTAACGGGTCACCAAACCGTTACACCTGGACATTAAAAGGTAAGCAAGAGCTTTATATTCCATACAATAGTTATAAGCTCCATAGCGATAAACTAAGCTATGACGAAATATTAATGCCAGGACATATTAACCCTGAGCATACACGCTACGAAAAGCACCGTGTGTGGGTGGTTGAAGCTAACTTAAAAGATGATACGCGCCATATTTATAAAAAACGTGTGTTTTATATTGATGAAGATAGCTGGCAAGTACAGGTTACCGATATTTACGATAACCGTGACCAACTTTACCGTGTAGCTATGGCTTATGGCCTTAACTACTATGAAGTACCAACGCAGTGGAGTACGTTAGAGGTTTATCATGATTTAAACTCTCGTCGTTACTTAGCAATTGGTTTAGATAACCAGCACAAAATGTATGATTTTTCTCAGTCGTTTAACGACAATGAGTTTACATCAAGCGCATTACGTCGCGAAGGTAGATAGTTAATAGTAGGCACCTAACCGATTGGTTAGGTGCCTTTTTTCCTTTCTCATCGCGTTTGTCTTTTTGACGCGCAGGGCTTTTCCTCACCTAAATAGACAAACAATTCCCCAGTTCAAGGCGATTTAAATTTATGAAGTATTTGGTATATGCCAGCCTGATCCTCAGCGGTGCGAGTGTTGCACAAGAAACTCCTCAATTTGCTATTAGTGCAATAAACGCCGATAAAACGTTATTGACTGATATTACCCAAACTAAAGCGGGTTTAGTGGCTGTTGGTAAGCATGGCACTGTAATTACAAGTATTAATGGTATTGATTGGCAACAAGCAGAATCGGTGCCAACTCAAGTATTGTTAACTGCGGTTGATTTTACTAATGAAAACAATGGCTGGGCCTGTGGGCACGATGCAACAATAATAAATACTACAAATGGTGGTAAAACGTGGCATTTACAACAAGCTAAGCCAGAGATAGATAAACCGTGTTTAGATATTTTATTTAAAGATGAGCTACATGGTTATGCTGTGGGGGCTTATGGCATGTTTTATCAAACCAGCGACGGTGGTAAGCACTGGCAAAAACGTTTTTTAGACTCGCTATTATTTAGTGACGATAGAGAATATTTGAGTGATTTAAAAGAACACGACCCAGAAGGTTATGAAGCAGAAACAGCCTCAATTTTGCCGCACTTTAACCGCATTGAGCAAATTCCAGACGGTTTAATGTTAGTGGGTGAAATGGGCTTAATGGCAAAAAGTACCGATGCAGGCTTAACATGGCAGCGAGTTGACGAAATTTACCCAGGATCATTTTTTGCATTTAGCGCCAATGCGCAGCAAGAGGTAGTGGCAGGATTACGAGGCAATGTTTTTACTCGCCAGCAAGGTGATCAAAATTGGCAGCACCTTGATAATAAAAAAACAGCAACGATTAACAACATCATAAATTATAACAATGAACAATGGCTAATGTTGGCCAATAGCGGCGTGATTTTTCATTTGCAAAACGCTGAGCTTACACATGAGCAGTTGGCCGACGGTAAAGCAATTCTAGATGGTGTGATTTTAAATAATAAACTAATCATGGCAACAGAAGATGGCATTAAAGTGAAGGAGTTGACCCCTTAATGCATAAGATTTTAGACTTTATAGAAAATGCGATATTTAAACATCGCTTAATTATGCTTATAAGCTTTGTGCTTATAACCTGTTTATTGGCATTTAAAGCGACACAAATTCAACTTGATGCCTCGTTTAATAAAAACATTCCGCTAAACCACGATTATATGAAGGTATACACCAAACATGAAAAGCAGTTTGGTGGCGCTAACAGTATTTTAATTTCGGTGTGTGACGACAGCGGCGATATTTTTAATCCTGAATTTTTTACCCAATTAAAAGCGGTACACGACCAGCTATATTTTATCCCTGGTGTTAATCGACCTTTAGTAAATTCAATATTTTCACCCAGCGCTCGATTTGTTGAAGTAGTTGAAGATGGTTTTGCCGGCGGGCCAATAATTCCTGCTAATTTTAAAGCCGATAAACAGGGTTTAGGGGTCGTTAAAGAAAATATCGAAAAAGCGAAAGTAGTTGGGCGCATGATTGCCAGTGACTATTCGTGTGCGATGGTGACAGCGCAATTAATGGAAACCGATCCGCAAACCCAAGAAAAGCTCGATACCTTAGCATTTGCGCAAAAACTCGAAACACAACTACGTGAACCGCTAAGCACCGACAAGGTGAGTATTCATATAATTGGTTTTGCTAAAATGGCCGGTGATATAGCCGAAGGTGCAAAAGGTGTGGTGGTATTTTTTGCCATCGCGATTGCCTTTACTTTTATTATGGTTTGGCTATTTTGTGGCAGTTTAAAGCTGACTATTTTACCTATAATGTGTTCGATCATTGCTGTAATTTGGCAATTAGGGCTACTGTCGAGTTTAGGCTTTGGCTTAGATCCTATGTCTATTTTGGTACCTTTTTTAGTATTTGCAATTGGTGTGAGCCATGGTGTGCAGATGATTAACGCGATAGGTAAAAAAGTAGGCGAAGGTAAAAGTACGCGAGAATGTTGTCAGTCAAGCTTTAGAGCATTATTGATCCCAGGCGGCATTGCGTTGTTATCGGATACGGTTGGCTTTTTAACTCTGCTAACCATTGACATTGGTATTATTAGAGAGCTTGCTATAACAGCTAGTTTAGGTGTTGCGGTAATTATATTTACTAACCTGATTTTACTCCCTGTATGGGCGTCGTATATGCACTTTGAAAATAGTGTACATATTCAATCGGGTGATGCTAAAAAACCAAATATGCTTGATGCAATTAGAGATTTATTGGTTAAAGCCACCGATCCTAAAATTGCTAAAATGATAATTGCTTTTACTTTAGTGTTATTTGCACTTGGTTATTGGCAAGCAGATAAAATGCGTATTGGGGACTTACATGCTGGCGCACCATCATTGCACCAAGATGCACGCTATAACCAAGACACATTTTTAATCTCGGACAAATACACCATTTCGTCTGATATCTTAAAGGTAATTGTAGAAGCGTATCCTGCAGCATGTACTGAGCATGATGTGATGCAGCGTATTAGCCGTTTTCAATACAAAGTAGAGAATGTTGCCGGTGTGCAATCAGCGGTAAGCTTAAGCTCGGTAGCGCAGTCGGTAAATGCCGGTTATAACGAAGGTAACCTTAAATGGCAAAGCCTGCCACGTAACTCTGCAAGCTTAGTACAATCTACCTCGCGGGTAGAAACCAGCACGGGATTACTCAACGGCGATTGCTCAGTGATGCCAGTGATTATCTTTTTAGATGATCATAAAGCGCAAACAATTGACCTTGTAATTGAAAGTGTTAAACGCTTTGCACAAGAAGAGGGCACAGATAAAGTTGCGTTTAAACTCGCATCAGGCCCAGTAGGTGTAATGGCAGCCACAAACGAGTCAGTGTCAGCGGCGCAAATTCCGATGATGCTGTATGTTTACGGCGCTGTAATTGTTTTGTGTTTACTAAGCTTTAGAAGCGTAAAAGCAACCATTGCAGTAGTGTTACCTCTGTATGTGGTATCTACTCTTGCACAAGCACTAATGGTACAGCTGGAAATTGGCTTAACCGTATCTACACTGCCAGTTATTGCATTAGGTGTGGGTATAGGCGTTGATTATGGTATTTATATATTGTCGTCGATGATGGGGCAGTTAAAACAAAATGTACCGCTGAGTGTTGCTTATCGAAATGCGTTAATTGAGCGCGGTAGTGCAGTATTATTTACCGGTATTACACTTGCTATTGGCGTGAGTACTTGGATTTTCTCTGATTTGAAATTTCAAGTTGATATGGGAATTTTGCTTACCTTCATGTTTTTAGTAAATATGCTGGGTGCAGTGCTGCTTTTACCAGCAATTGGTAGCTTGCTCTGGACTGACCAGAAAAAATAAAGTGAATAAGTTTGCTCCTAAATGGCCTGTAAAGGCCATTTATATCTATAATTTGTGAATAGATGACCAAATAGCTGAAAAGCTAAAAATGTTTTCATCGTAAAAGGCTGTTTATTAGTTGTAAACGAGTTAGAATTTGCTCGACTCCACGCTAATAAATGCTGTACAAATATTCTGCTATTAAGCAGTAATAGATTTAAGGAATAAACAATGACACGAAATGAAGGTCAAGCCTCAGTTATTTTAGATAATGTTTGTAAGCTTATCCACAAAAAAGTTCGCGCTGATAATGTGTTACTCGTTGAAAAATTCGCCAAAGCCTTGTACAGCAATATGTCTAAAGAGGATTTGGCTAATCGTAACGATAGTGACTTATATGGTGCTGCACTAAGCCTTTGGAATTCGCTAGAAAAGAACACGTCTGATGACGCGGTTATTCGCGTTTTCAACCCAGAAGTGGCAAAAGATGGCTGGCAGTCATCGCATACGATTGTTGAGATTATAGCTAAAGACATGCCGTTTTTAGTTGATTCAGTACGTATGGCCATGACTCGTGAAAATATTGCCTCTCACTTATTACTACATAGCCCGCTTAAAATCCAACGAGATGAAAATGACAAGATCTCAGGTTTATCTGGTTTAAAAGCAGAGCAAGAATCAACCTCGACCAAAACAGTATTCTTTATTGAAATTGACCGTCAAACAGATTCAGCTGTGATTGAGTCTTTCAAACAAGAGTTAGAGTCTGTACTTACAGATGTATCGGTAGCGGTAGAAGACTGGCAGCCAATTCGCGAAAAGCTAATTGCAGTTAGTAAAGAGCTACCAAAACGTCGTGCTGGCAAAAATAATGCTGAAGTAGATGAAACGGTTGAGTTTTTAGACTGGTTAGTTAAAGACAACTTTACCCTAATGGGCTATCGCCAATATGAGTTATCGCCAATACAGGGTGATTACGAGTTAAAAGGCGTAATGGAAACCAGTTTAGGTTTGATGAAAAATGCCGGTGTAGAACACACTCGTCTACTTTCGGAATTACCAGAAGCTGCTCGCCAAGATGCGCGTAGTAGTAACTTACTAATTTTAACTAAAACTAACTCATTATCACGCGTACATCGCCCGGCTTATATCGACTATGTTGGTGTAAAACGTTTTGATGACAAAGGCAATGTTATTGGTGAGGATCGCTTTATTGGCTTGTTCTCGTCAAACTTTTATAACTACAGTGCGGCAGACGTACCGGTTCTTAAAAGTAAAATTGACCGTATTATGCAAATGTGTGATTTTGCCAAAGGCACCCATGCTTATAAAGCGGTGCTTAATATTTTAGAAACCTACCCGCGAGATGAACTTGTACAAGCCCGCGAAAGCGAATTGCTAGAAGTTGCAATGGGCGTGTTGCAAGTACAAGAGCGTGATATGTGTCGCTTGTTTGTACGTAAAGATGCCTATGGACGTTTTTTCTCATGTATGGTTTATGTACCACGTGAGCGCTATAACACGGCACTGCGTCATGAAACGCAAAATATTTTAGCAAATGCATTTAATTCTGACGAAAAAGTCGAATTTACAACCTATTTCTCTGAGTCAACACTAGCCCGTACTCATTATACCGTGCGTGTGACTGATAATAATATAGAGTATAAAGTGAAAGACATTGAAAACAATTTAGTTGAAGCGGCCCGTACTTGGGAAGATAAATTACAATCAGCCTTACTAGAGCAAGCTGGCGAAGCACGCGGTAATGAATTAAACCGTAAGTATGCTCAAGCATTTGCTCGCTCATATAAAGATGAAGTATTACCAAGTGCAGCTGTTGTTGATATTGAAAAGCTAGAAATGCTTAACGATGAAAACAAACTTGAAATGTTATTTTATCGCCCGCAAGAAGAAGCTAACAGCAATGTTGTGCGTTTAAGCTTATTTCATAAAGATGAGCCTATTCACTTATCTGATGTGATGCCGATGCTAGAAAACTTTGGCTTACGTGTCGTTGGCGAAACACCTTATTCAGTTAAAACTAGCGATGGTAGCATTAATTGGATCATGGATTTCTCTATGCTAATTGATAGCAAAGGGATGGCAGATTTTGATAAAATTTCAGCACGTTTTCGCGCTGCGTTAACCAGTGTTTGGAATAACCGCTTAGAAAACGACGGTTTTAACCGTTTAGTATTAATGGGTGGTCTTACTGGGCGTGAAGCGTCAATATTACGTGCGTACGCTAAATACATGCGCCAAATTGGGGTTACCTTCTCGCAAGCTTACATTGAAGGCACTTTTGCAAATTATCCACACATTGCAGCAAAAATTGTTAACTTGTTTACTAAAAAGTTCTCAGTTAAAAGCCCTGCAAGTGAAAAAACACTTGAAAAGCTTAGTACAGAAATATATTTAGAACTTGAAAACGTAGCCAATCTTGATGATGACCGTATTATACGTTTATACGTTGATATGATAGTGGCAACACTGCGTACTAGCTTCTTTCAAAAAGATGGCAATGGCCAATTTAAATCGTATGTATCGTTTAAAATTAAGCCAAGCTTAATTCCTGGCGTACCATTACCATTACCGGCGTTTGAAATTTTTGTATATTCTCCGCGTATTGAAGGTGTGCATTTACGATACGGTAGTGTTGCCCGTGGTGGCTTGCGTTGGTCAGATCGCCGTGAAGATTTCCGTACTGAAGTACTTGGCTTAGTTAAAGCACAACAAGTGAAAAATGCGGTAATTGTGCCAGTAGGTTCTAAAGGCGGTTTTGTTTGTAAACAATTGCCAACTGAGCGTGAAGCATTCTTAAAAGAAGGCCAAGAGTGTTACAAAATCTTTATTCGTGGTTTGTTAGATATCACAGATAATATTGTACAAGGTGAAATTGTTGCGCCTGTAGATGTAACTCGCCACGATGGCGATGATGCTTATTTAGTTGTAGCAGCCGATAAAGGTACTGCAACTTTCTCTGATATTGCTAATGGCATTGCAAATGAATATAACTTTTGGCTAGGTGATGCGTTTGCATCAGGTGGCTCAGTGGGTTATGACCATAAGAAAATGGGTATTACAGCACGTGGCGCGTGGGAATCAGTTAAACGTCATTTCCGCGAAATGGATATTGATTGTCAAACAACCGATTTTACCGTGGTAGCTATTGGCGATATGGCAGGGGATGTATTTGGTAATGGTATGTTGTTATCTAAACATACTCGTTTACAAGTTGCATTTAACCATATGCATATTTTTATTGACCCAACACCAGATGCAGCAGCAACGTATCCTGAGCGTGAACGTTTATTTAAATTACCGCGTTCATCGTGGGAAGACTTTAATAAAGATTTAATTTCTGCCGGTGGTGGTGTTTTCTCTCGTGCGGCTAAGTCGATTACACTAAGCCCAGAAATGAAAAAAATGTTAGGCACTAAAAAAGCCAGCATGACACCAACTGAACTGATCAAAGCTGCGCTAATGATGGATTACGATCTATTGTGGAATGGTGGTATTGGTACTTATGTTAAGAGCAGCAAAGAAACTGACGCCGATGTAGGGGATCGTGCAAACGATGCACTGCGTATTAACGGTGGCGAGCTAGGTGCTAAAGTATTTGGCGAGGGCGGTAACTTAGGTGCAACTCAGTTAGGACGTATTGAATTTGCAGCGAAAGGCGGCCGTGTTAATACTGACTTTATTGATAACGTAGGTGGCGTTACTTGTTCAGATAACGAAGTTAATATTAAGATTTTACTTAATGGTTTAGTTACCTCAGGTGACTTAACGCGCAAGCAACGCGATGAACTTTTATACGCTATGACAGACGAAGTGTCTAAGCTGGTATTGAATGATTGTTATCGTCAAACACACACTATTTCAATTACTCAATCTAAAGGCTCATCAACGCTTAAAGAGAAAATTCGCTTTATTCATGCTCTTGAAAAAGAAGGCAAGCTAAATCGTGCGATTGAGTTTATCCCAAGTGATGAAGAATTAGCAGAACGTGCAGCAGCTGGCAAAGACTTAACACGTCCAGAGTTAGCGATTTTAGTGTCGTACTCTAAAATGGTACTTAAAGAGTCATTTGTTACAGATGAAATTACGGAAAATCCATATTACCGTCAATTGTTAGTTAATTCGTTCCCGTTACCACTGCGTGAGAAGTTTAACGAAGCGATGGATAATCACCCACTTCGTAAAGAAATTATTGCCACTAAACTGGCTAATCAAATTGTTAACGATATGGGCCTTAACTTCATGGTGCGTATGCATGAAGAAACCGGTGCAAATGAAGCTGAAATTGCTTTATGTTATTCAATTGCCAGCGAGTTGTTCCAAATGAGCGATACGTGGGCCTCGGTTGTTGCACTTGATAATAAAATTCCGGCTGCTGTACAAACCGAAATGCTATACCAATTACGTCGCACGGTTCGTCGTGTAACACGTTGGTTCTTACGTCATCGCAACAAAGCACAAACAATTACCCAAACAGTTGAATTTTTTGCGCCAACATTTGCAGATTTAAGTGCTAATTTAACAACGTATATGGTTGATAAAGAAGGCGAGCTTTTAGTTGCAGCTGCCCAAGAGTTAACACAAAGTGGTGTGCCTGCTGAACTAGCTAATCGCATTACTGGTTTATCTAGCTTG
The DNA here is from genome assembly GCF_040308685.1 of Pseudoalteromonas sp. 20-MNA-CIBAN-0454. Classification (NCBI taxonomy): domain Bacteria; kingdom Pseudomonadati; phylum Pseudomonadota; class Gammaproteobacteria; order Alteromonadales; family Pseudoalteromonadaceae; genus Pseudoalteromonas; species Pseudoalteromonas sp. 20-MNA-CIBAN-0454. Next base: position 20,520 of record NZ_JBEOOB010000038.1, read on the forward strand.
TTTTCTGCTATGGACTTAGCTGAAATCTCAGCAAGTTCGAAACAAAGTATCGATACTGTATCGCATACTTACTTCAAGCTTGGTGCAAACATGGGCTTACATTGGTTCTTAGAGCAAATTACTAAGCAACCAGTAGCAAACCATTGGCAGGCATTAGCGCGTGCATCGTACCGCGAAGAGCTTGATTGGCAACAACGTACATTAGCAGAAGTGGTATTAAACGGTTTTGCCGATGATAACAAAGATGTTAATGGCCAAATTGAGCAATGGATGGATAGCCAAGAGTTATTATTACAACGTTGGAAGCAAATGCTTGCAGAGTTTAGAACATCACAAACTCACGATTTTGCTAAGTTTTCAGTAGCACTACGTGAACTCATGTTATTAAGCCATAACTGCGTGTAATAGAATAAAAACCATAATTAATGCCTACTCATTATTTTCCTTGGTGAAAATAATGAGTTAATGGTTAAAATTGTTATACAATACCTCGGCCTAGTCTGAGGTATTTTTTTGTCTGCATTTTAAGAGGATTATATTCATGTTTTACGATTTAGCTCGCCGTTTTATGTTTACCCGTGATGCGGAGTGGGCGCATGAGTTCGCTCTTAATAATTTAAGTCGTTTTGCCAATACACCATTAAGCGCTGCTTGGTCACAAAATATTGTGAATAAACCAGTTAATTTTTTAGGCTTAGAACTTAAAAACCCCGTTGGTCTTGCTGCAGGGCTTGATAAAAATGCAGAGTGTATTACTGCATTTGCACAAATGGGCTTTGGTTTTGTTGAAGTGGGTACAGTTACTCCGCGCCCACAAGCTGGTAACGATAAACCACGTATGTTTAGATTGCCGCAGTCAAATGCCATTATCAATCGCATGGGATTTAATAACAAAGGCGTTGATAATTTAGTTAATAACGTTAAAGCAGCCAACTATACCGGTATTTTAGGTATTAACATTGGTAAAAATAAAGACACACCGAATGAGCAAGGCAAAGACGATTACATACATTGCATGCGCAAGGTGTTTGAACATGCCTCGTATATAACTGTTAATATTTCATCGCCAAATACCCCAGGGCTTCGTGATTTACAATACGGTGCAGCCCTTGATGATTTACTACAAAGTTTGAAAAACGAGCAGCTTGATCTTGTTGCTAAACATGGTAAACAGGTACCTATGCTGGTAAAAATTGCGCCAGATTTAGATCCAATCCAAATTGCTCAAGTAAGTGAATCTTTACTAAGCAATAAAATAGATGGGGTAATTGCTACCAATACTACACTTGAGCGTAGCATGGTTGCGGGTCAGCAATATGCTGACGAAGCCGGTGGTTTATCGGGGCAGCCAGTTAGGGAGCGTGCGACGCATGTAGTTAGCGAGTTAAAGCGTTTAACTAATGGGCAGTTACCTATTATAGGTGTAGGCGGTATTGACGATGTGTCATCGGCGAAAGAAAAAATAAACGCAGGTGCCGATTTAGTACAGATTTATACTGGCTTTATTTATAAAGGCCCACAATTAATTAAATCGATAGTTGATAGTTTATAAAAAATAGGGCTACTTAGCCTTAAAAGTTAAGTTTGTTTTAACACTAAAAGGCTAACTTGCCCTCTAAGCTTTTGATCGTTCAATAAATGTTCTAATAAAACATTTTAAAAATGATTAAAAGCGGCTATACTTTGTGCTTATTGTTTTTATTATATTTAAATGCTAAGCGTGGAGGGGATATGTTACAAGCATCAAAGCAATGGCAGTGGATATCTTGCGCCAAAAAAAACCGCTTATTACTTGATTTAAATGAAGATATGCAGCTCTGCACTCCTTATAAGTTAAGACAACTTACTGACAGCACATTTAAAAACCCTTATTTTAGCTTAGAAGATGCCGCTTTTTATGAACAAGTTTATCAATATCTTGTGCAATTTAAGCTGTGGAATCCAGCGCAATTATGTCAAATATCACTCAATGCAACCGCAGTGAAATTTCAATTAAAGCCAGTACTTGCTAAAAGTTGGTTTTTTGAGCAATACACAGGAAGCACTCCAAGTACTGAAGCCGTTATTAATTTAACCTCTAAAGCGCAGTCGGGAGAGTTTTTAATTGTAGAGCACAGCAGTGATGCATCTGTATGTATTAACCTAAGTGAAAATTTTCAATTAGATGATAATTTATCATTAGTACAGTTTGAAGCCATTCGCGTTTTAAACAATCGTGTACATCCTCTCTTAAATCAGCATATTCATAGCAAAATAGCTTAATCTAATTTTATTTTCAGCCCGTGTTTATGGCGTGTTTGTATGCAAACCTATGTTATAATCCTGCGCAATTAGCTATTAAGGGTTACTACTTTGCAATTTATCGCACTTACTTCTATCGGAATCGAAAATTTATTGGTTGATGAACTAACAGAACTTGGCGCAACTGTGTCTAAGCAAACTGTTGGTTCTGTTCGCTTTGAGGCAGACTCATTATTGGCGCAAAAGGTGTGTTTATCGACTCGCTTTGCTACGCGCGTGCTTATGCTTATTGAAGAAAAAGAAGGCGTAGATGACAAAAATAGCCTGTATAACTTTGCTCGCTCACAACCATGGCAAGAATGGTTTGGGCCTACACAAACGTTTGCTGTCGACTTTAATGGCACCAACGACTCATTAAAAAATACACAGTTTTCTGGTTTAGTTATAAAAGATGCCATAGTTGATTACTTTAACGACTTATTCGAGCAGCGCCCTAATGTTGATAAACAAGACGCTAATGTGCGTGTGGTTGCGCGTTTAAATCGTTATGGCGTATCTATGTATATAGATTACTCTGGCCCGCGTTTATCTGAACGTGGTTACCGACAGGGCCAAGGTAAAGCACCTATAAAAGAGCATTTAGCAGCGGCATTAATCAAACGCAGCGGCTGGCTTGAAAATGTAAATCAGCCTTTGTTTGACCCATGTTGTGGTGCAGGTACTATTTTAATTGAAGCTGCCGGTATGGCGCGCAACGAAGCTCCCGGCTTATTTCGCGAAGGCTTTGCATTTGAGCGCTTACCAAGTTTTAGAGCTGCGAAATTTAAAGAGCTAAAAGAAGAATTGCTGGGCAATATTATAGACCCTAAATTATGGCTCATTGGCCACGATTACGACGCTCAAGTATTAGGTAAAGCAATTGATAACGCAAAACGTGCTGAGCTAGACGATATTATTAAGTTTAAACAAAGTGATGCAACTAAACTAACCGCAGTGGCTAAATTACCTGGCGTAGTTATATCTAACTTACCTTATGGTGAGCGTATTGGTTCTATGGCTGAGCTTGTAGATTTACATCGTAATTTAGGTGTGGGCTTTAAAAAGCACTTCAATCATTGGAAGCTTGCTTTACTGGGTATGGATGAGAGCTTATTTAAGCTGTTAAAGTTGGTTAGGCTGAAACGTTATAAATTTAAAAATGGCCCGTTAGATGTTGAACTTAACTTGTATCAACTTGATGACAAACAAGTAAGCCTGACAACCGATGATAAAAAAGCGCTGAATTTTGAAGGTTCAATGTCTTTTGCTAATCGATTGAAAAAGAACAAGCAGGGTTTAAAAAACTGGCTTAAGCAAAACGAAATTACAGCATACCGTGTATACGAAGCTGATATTCCTGAGTACAACGTTGCTGTAGATATTTACGGTGACTCAGCGGTTATTTTTGAATACGCAGCCCCGAAAGAAATTGATGAAAAAACGTCTGAAAAACGCTTACAAGATGTGATCAGCTTAACCGCTGAACAACTCAAAATAGCACCAGAGAATATTGCTGTAAAAGTACGTAAAAAGCAAAAAGGCGAAGAGCAATACACGCCAATGGCTAAACAAAACCGCACTATGGTGGTTGAAGAGTTTGGCGCTAAGTTTAAAGTGAATTTATTTGATTACTTAGACACAGGCTTGTTTTTAGATCACCGTTTAATGCGTCGTTATATTCAAGAAAACGCCAAAGATAAGCGCTTTTTAAACTTATTTGCCTACACAGGTACAGCGTCAGTACATGCAGCACTTGGTGGCGCTAAAGCAATTACCACGGTTGACTTGTCAAAAACCTATTTAAAATGGGGCCAAGACAACTTTGATTTAAATAATATTAGTAATACTCGCTACCGTTTTGAGCAAGCAGATTGCTTAAAGTGGCTAGAGCATGCGACGGCGCAGTACGATTTAATCTTTTTAGATCCCCCGACGTTTTCAAACTCTAAGCGTATGAAAGATGCATTTGATGTGCAGAGCGATCATATTAAGTTATTAACTTGGGTTAAAAAAATATTAAGCCCGTCGGGTACGCTTATTTTTTCTAATAATAAACGTGGCTTTGTTATGGATGAAGTGGGTTTAATTGGCTTGGGCTTAAAAGCGGTTAATATTTCTGACAAAACCTTATCGCCTGATTTTAAGCGTAATAAAAAAATTCATAATAGCTGGTTAATTACCCATGGCTAAGTGGATTTTATATCACACAGATGGTTGTCATTTGTGTGAACAAGCTGAGCAATTAATTAAGGGATTAGTTAATAGCCACAATGAATTATTGCTAGTAGATATTATGACTGATGATCAGCTTATTGCTGATTATCAGGTTAGTATTCCGGTATTTAAAAGTGAGCAAGGCCAACAATTATTTTGGCCTTTTACTGCACTAGACGTGCGTGAATTTTTAGCGCAAGCAGAATAAGAGCAAAGAAGAATTATGGATTTAATTAGAATTTTAAAAGCACAACTGGCCTTTGGTACTCATGCATTGCTTAATAAAGCAGATGCAGTGATTGAAAGTGGCGAGCGTGTGTGTGTTGTAGGTCGAAATGGTGCTGGTAAGTCAACGTTATTAAAAGTACTCGATGGTGAGGTTTTATTAGATGATGGCGAAATAAACCAGCTTGGCGGTATAAGAATTTCTCGTTTAGAACAAGATCCACCAAAAGGCGCAAGCGGCACTGTATTTGATTATGTTGCTCAAGGTATGCCTGAAATTGCCAACTTACTGATTGATTTTCATCATGTGAGTACAGAGCTACAAACCGTATGTACCGATAAGTTATTAAATAAACTTGAGCGTTTATCAAACCAATTAGAAGCGGTTGATGGCTGGCGTTTTGACAGTCGCATTCAAGTTGTTTTAACCCAATTAGAGTTAACACCTGATGCTAAGCTTGAGTCACTTTCAGGTGGTTGGTTACGTAAAGTTGCACTTGCTCGTGCACTGGTTAGTGAGCCAGACTTATTATTACTCGATGAGCCTACTAACCACTTAGATATGGCAAGTGTTATGTGGCTTGAGCAATTTTTAAAAGAATTTAAAGGCGGCATTGTATTTATATCGCATGACCGTGCCTTTATTCGTGCTGTTGCAACGCGTATTTTAGATTTAGACCGTGGTAAATTAATATCATACCCTGGCGACTATGCTACTTATTTAGAGCAAAAAGCCCACGACTTAAAAGTTGAAGAAAGCCAAAATGCTTTATTTGATAAGCGTTTAGCCGAAGAAGAAACGTGGATACGCCAAGGTGTTAAAGCACGAAGAACCCGTAATGAAGGGCGCGTACGTGAACTTAAGCAACTACGTAACGAGCGTAAACAACGTGTTGACCAAGTAGGTAAAACAGACTTTAATATTGAAACCGCAGATCGTTCGGGTAAATTGGTATTTGAAGCTAAGCATCTTTGTCATGCATTTAAAGATAAAGTGATTGCAGATGATTTTTCAACCTTGGTTATGCGCGGCGATCGTATTGGTTTAGTTGGTCCTAATGGCATTGGTAAAACAACGTTATTAAAATTAATGTTTGGTAGCCTAGCCCCAGATAGCGGTGAAACTAAGCAAGGTGTTAATTTAGAATTTGCTTACTTTGACCAATACCGTGAAAAATTAGATGAAGAAGCAACAGTACAAGACAACGTTGCTGAAGGTAAGCAAGAAGTAATGATGGGTGGTCGCTCGCGCCATGTATTAGGTTACTTACAAGACTTTTTGTTCCCGCCAGCACGTGCCCGTACACCAGTTAAAGCGCTTTCGGGTGGTGAAAAAAACCGCTTGTTATTGGCGAAACTGTTTTTAAAACCGTCAAACATATTGGTACTCGATGAGCCAACTAATGATTTGGATATAGAAACATTAGAGCTTTTGGAAGATATTATTAACCAGTATCAAGGCACAGTATTAATAGTAAGCCATGACCGTGAGTTTATTGATAATACCTGCTCTAGTGTTTGGGCATTTGAAGGTAATGGCAAGATTACTGATATTGTTGGCGGCTACAGTGATTACGAAGCCTATGTTAATTACTTAGCAGAGCAACAAAAAAATCAACCACAGCAAGCAACTAAAAAAGTTGAAAAAGCACCTGCTGCGCCAGTAGTTAAAGCAGAGGCTAAAGGTAATAAACTCTCTTACAAATTAAAACTTGAATTAGAGCAACTGCCTAATAAAATGGAACAACTCGAAGCCGATGTTGAAATTCAACAAGCCATAGTTAGTGATGTTGATTTTTTTAAGCAAGACAGTGATATAACGGCTAAGGCATTGAACCATTTGGCAAAACTTGAGTCAGACCTTGAGGCCGCGTTTTCGCGCTGGGAAGAACTTGAAGAATTAAAAAATCAGTAGTAAGGACTAAAATGAAATATAAATTACTCGCTGCCAGTATTTTAGCAACAATGAGTACTTCAGCATTAAGTGCGACTTATCAATTAACGGAATTGGGTGCACTTGAAGGCGCGAAATATTCTTATGTTACCGATGTAAGTGAAAGTGGTCATATTATAGGTATAGCTAATGGCTTATATAATTTACCTGTAGATATTGAGCATATTGATTTTTCACTGAGTTTAATTCAAAACGCTTACACTAATGAAGTTAATGCATTTGAGCTTAGTGATAAAGAGATTACTTTTACGTTAGAAGACATAGAAAAAAACAATGCTGTAGCAACAAATGCAGATGCGCATAGCTTCATGATTCGTTTTTTAGCTAATGTGTCGGCTAATTATCAGTTTCAAAAGTTAAGCTCACTAACGGCAATAAAATATGATAGCGGCGCTGCTGTTGAGCAAACTTTGTTTGATATAAACACGCCTGATTACCCAGGCGTTACCCGCTCTGTGACTAACTTTTACAACGCTGTTGCAGAAGATGGCACTACAGTTGGGTGGGGCAGTGCTCCATTTGATAAAATAGAGTTTACTATAGAGGACGAAACTGATCCTACATCGTGGTTTACTCGTGACTTTATAGAGCGCGGTATTATTATATCTGAAAGCGGTATGGAAGTTCCTTTGGTACCCCAATTTAGTGAATATGGTGGTACTAGCCAAGCCTCTGATATTGTAAAAACCGCAGATGGTTATATTGTTGTTGGTAATATGTCACTTGGTATACCGCAAACGCGTCAAACCAATATTACTGATAACTGTGATGATAAATATCAGCCATTTTCAACCTGTATTGAAGTTATTAATAATCAAACAACCCGTGGGATATTTAATAAGCAAGCAACTAAATGGACGCTTGATAACGCATTTAATATCACGTCTACCGAGGTACTAGGTTTAGCCTTTACTCCTTATGAAGACGAAGTTGACTTTGCGTTTATTAGTAATGCATTTGCGGTTAATAAGAACGGTATTGCAGCAGGTGTATCGAACACGCGTTATTATGATAAAGATACTACTATTATAACCATGCCGGTGTATTTTAAAGATGGCAAAGCGGTTGAATTTATAAATCAACCAGACGGTTGGCAAGGTGGTAAATCTTTAGCAATTAACGATAATAATATTGTGACAGGTTATGCCACAAGACGTGTTGATGGTGCCTTACGTAATAAGTTTTTCTATCATGATATAGCAACAGGTACTACCGTTTATCCAGATAGCTATTTTACGAGCTCAAGCTCATACGGTAACAGTATAAATAATCAAGGTTATATTGTTGGCGAAGGTGAGGTTGGTATTTCTGATAGTTCACGTCGATCAGCTGCGTTCATTTATAAAATAGGTGATGATAAAATCACTAATTTAAATGACTTATTGCCGTGTTACGACATGGACGGTACAAGTAGTTATGGCTATAGCATGAGTGAAGCTAAAGTGATTAACGAAAACAATGAAATATTTGGTGTGGCCACTAAAACTGTTGAAAAGCGTAACTCATTAGGTGAAGTTGTAACCGATGTTAACGGTAAAACTGAATATGAAAGTGTTGCTGTAGCAGTAAAGCTTTCGCCAATACCTAATGGCACGATAGAGGATTGCGCACCACCTGATGCCGAAGTGTATGAGCGTCGCTCTGCAAGCTTCTCTTGGTATGGATTATTATTATTACCACTGATTGCGTTTAGACGAGTATTTAGATTTTAATAGAATTTAAATCGAAAATTTAAGCCGAGAAACTAAAAAAGCCCAAACTTGTTAAGTTGGGCTTTTTTTGTCTATAGTCATTATAACTATTGGCTACTTGTTACGTATTAACCATGCTTTTCTAACTGAACGCCGCCAAACAATATCTATTCCAAAATAGCCGATAATCGCGGCAACTGATGCCGACACCAAGGAGCCAACTAAAAATGCTGGACCAATAGTCGTTAAGCTTTCGATAAACCAAGGCCAGCTTGCTTCAAAGGAAAAATGTTGTTCTGGCTGGTTTAGTACTAGGGTGCCAATAAGATAAGAGCAGTAAAAAATAGGTGGCATGGTAACGGGGTTAGTTATCCACACTAAGGCCACTGAAATGGGCAGGTTTACCCTAAACACTATAGCGGTTGCTGCAGCTAGGACCATTTGAAAAGGAACAGGGATGAACGCAAAAAATAACCCGACAGCAAATGCACCACGCGCAGAGCGTCTATTTAAATGCCAAAGGTTTGCGTCTTGTAACAAACGGCCAAATATTTTAAGTGATTTGTGATGCCTAATTTTATTTGGATCGGGTAAAAATCGTTGGATCGTTTTTTTAGCCATTTAAAGCAACCATTTACATCAATGTGGATTAGTCTTGGATTTGTGTGCGGAAGTATTGCAACCGTATTTTATTTTCAAACCCTCGAATTTATACTCATCACAATTTCAATCCTAATTGCGAGCGCTTATTTTAAGCCGTTTTCAAATGTTTTGTTAGGCTTTATTTGCGCTATTTTTGCTATCTTAGTGCATTTCACACTTTTTTACTCGTTTGAGCTACCAGCGCAGGGTGAAAAGTATGCATATTCAGTAAAGTTGGTTGTTGAAGACGTTGTATCAGCTAATGCTCCGCAATATATAAAAGCAAAAATTATTAAGCTTGATGAGCAAGATTACGCTTATTTTACTGCCCCCAGTGCTATGTTAAGTGTTGATTCAGCGCAAATATTAGAAGTAGGCGCAACCTTCAGTGCTCACGCACATTTAAAAAACTTTAGAAGCACAAAAAATTTTACTGTTTTTGACAATCAACTTTATGCATTTACACAAAAAATATTTTTTAAAGGCAAAGTACTCAATAAAAATTTAATTATTACAGATACAAAAAGAAACCAACACGTTATAGCTTATCGCCACTATATTAAACACATATTTAAAGAGTCTAAGCTTAACTGGCTTTATTATACGCTGCTGACGGGCGACAAGTCCTTAATGAACTTTGAACAAAAGCTGACCATGCAAACGCTGGGGTTAAGCCATTTACTGGCAATTTCTGGGTTGCATATTTCGTTAGTTTTTGGCTTTGCTTTTTTTGTAACACGCTCACTTGTAAGCCACGCCAGAATTAGAATAAAACAAACAATTAACCTTGCAACTTGTTATAGCTTAATGGGCTTTATAGCGGCTTTTGTTTATGTATATTTAAGCGATTTTATTGTCTCTGCGACCCGGGCTTTAATAATGTTAGGGTGCTACTTATTATTGTATTACCTAGCTAAACAATCGCTACGTTGGCGCAGTATTTTATACGCCTTGGTTTTAGTTTTAATGATTAACCCTTTTAATGTATTAAATCCTGGTTTGTATTTTTCATTTTTAGCTGTGGTTATCATCTTTATTGTTATTACAAAAGTACCCTTTAAGGGAGCCTCTGTTATCGCTAAAGTAGGCATGTTATGTGCTATACAAGGGGCACTATTTATAGGCTTATTGCCTTTGTCGTTATACTTTTTTAATGGTGTGAGTTTGGCAGGGTTAGTCTTGAACTTAATCGCTATTCCGTTGCTCGCCTTTATCATTATGCCATTATTATTAGTGGTTGCGATATTGAGCAGTGTTATTGATATGAGCCTGATAGTGTCGTTATTTGACCCCGTATTGTATTTTTTGTATCAACAATTAATGGCAATACCGCCAGGCTGGCGTTGGTTTAATGTAGGAACAATTACTTTAGATATAGTAATGTTTAGTTATGTAACCATGCTACTACTGTATTTAGTGAAATTTAAATGGCTTGCTTGTATCCCGTTAAGTGTATTGCTGGTTGATAGTTACTTTACTTCCAAAAGTGATTGGCAAGTAAACATATTTGATGTTGGCCATGGTTTGATGGTGTTGTTAGAAAAAGATAACAATGCATTAATTTATGATTTTGGCCCTAGTTATTTTAACCGCTTTAGCCGTACACGTAGTATTTTACTGCCGTATATAAAAGCTAATAACCTGAATGTTGCGACCGCTATTTTAAGCCATCAAGATAACGACCATGCAGGAGGAGTTAAACATTTTATTGAGGCAGGCTTTGAATCGACTCTCAGTACTTTTCATCCAAATGGTATACCGAGTTTATGTAAAACCATGACTATGGATTTTTATGGGCTTAAAATACAAACGTTTAGTTCAATTACTTTTAACAATAACAACGATGACTCCTGCGTAGTTAAAATTAGTAGCGCGCAACACAGTGTACTTTTTACTGGTGATATTTCTAAGCAACGAGAGCACGCACTAATTGCCGCAGGATATAATTTAGCAAGCAATGTATTAATAAGCCCGCATCATGGTAGTGGCACTTCATCAAGTAGTGAGTTTATTGCGGCTGTTAACCCTAAAGTTGTGGTGCATTCGAGTGCTTACAAAGGGCAATGGCATTTTCCTAATGATGAAGTGGTTGCGCGGTTTAACAAAATTGGCGCTGCGCAATATATTACTGGGCAGCAAGGACAAATTAGAATTAAATTTTATAGTACTAATCTGCATGTTGAAACGGCCAGAGAGCGTGAAAGTTATTGGTTTATTAAAGATTGACGTTTTGTTTTAGCCTCCCTGAGGATACAATAGGGGCTGTAACTGTATAAAGAGAGTGTTATGGATCAAAGTACTACACAAATTTATAAACGTCTTATTTCTTACGTTGGTGCGTACAGAACAGTCGCCATCGTCGCTATTATTGGCATGATAGGGTATTCAGGTATGGATGCTTTATTTATTCAGCTTATGAAGCCGTTTATTGACGAAGGTCTTAATGAGCGCAATGCTGATGTACTAAAATATGCACCATTTGTAGTTATTGCCTTGGTAATAGGGCGTGGTGTATTTAACTTTATGTCGTCTTATTGTTTGAGTTATGTAGGCTCACAAGTTGTACGCTCGCTGCGCCAAGAGTTGTTTGAACATATTCTACATTTACCGGTATCGTTTCATGATAAAAATTCCACCGGCGATCTTATTTCCAAAATAACCTTTGATACCGAACAAGTACAACAAGCTATTACCAAGGCATTATTAATTGTAGTGCGTGAAGGCGCTTTTGTGGTGTTTTTACTCGCAGTTATGTTTTATACCAGTTGGCAATTATCGCTGATATTTTTAGTTATTATTCCTTTAGTTGCTGTCATAGTCACTGTGGTGTCAAAGCGCTTTAGACACATTTCTAAAAGTATTCAATCAGCTATGGGGCAAGTTACTCGTAGCTCAGAGCAAATGCTAAGCGGTCATAAAGTGATCCATGGTTTTGGTGGCCAAAATCAAGAAATAGATCAGTTTTCAAAAGTAAATAATCATAATCGTCAGCAACGAATTAAAATGGACGCAACTAAAGCCTTGAGTGTATCAATCATTCAAGTATTGGCTGCCAGCGCTATGGCGGTTATTTTATGGGTTGTGTCAATGCCTTCGATGATTGACACCATAAGCTCAGGCGACTTTGTAGTATTAATTTCATCAATGATGATGTTACTTCGCCCGCTTAAACAGCTAGCTAATGTAAACAGTGATATGCAGCGAGGAGTTTCAGCCGCGCAAAGTGTGTTTTTAATACTCGACGAGGAAGTAGAAAAAGACACAGGTACTGTAAGCGTAGATAAAGTAAAAGGCTTGATTGAAGTTAAAAATGTCACCTTTAAATACCCAACTAAAGATGAGCCGGTATTAAACAATTTATCGTTAACGATTAAAGCGGGTGAAAGCATTGCTTTAGTTGGGCGTTCGGGCTCAGGTAAATCTACTATTTCTAACCTATTGCCACGTTATTATGATTTAGAAGCGCCGAGTGAAATTTTACTCGATGGCATTGCACTGCATGATTATAAGCTAACCGATTTACGTCGTCAGTTTGCGCTAGTGTCGCAACAAGTGGTGTTATTTAACGACTCCATTACCAATAATATTTGTTACGGTTTACAGCGTGAAATATCGCAGCAAGAACTGGAAAAAGTAGCCAAGCAAGCGCATGTATGGGAGTTTGTAAAAGACTTACCAGAGCAGCTAAATACTATGGTTGGCGAAAATGGGGTAATGCTCTCTGGTGGTCAACGCCAACGTATTGCTATTGCTCGTGCAATATTAAAAGATGCGCCTATTTTAATCCTTGATGAAGCAACATCTGCGCTCGATACCGAATCAGAAAAACTAATTCAGCAAGCACTCGAGGCATTAATGAAAGACAAAACCTCGATTGTAATTGCGCATCGCTTATCAACGATTGAAAATAGCGACCGAATTTATGTTATAGATAATGGCAGTGTTATTGAAAGTGGCGATCATTTAAGTTTACTGGCAAATAATGGCACTTATTCAGCATTATGCAAAATGCAATTTGGTGAGCAAGGGTGAGCAAAATTGAACAAAGCTGGTATCAGCCTGTCAGTTTAATTACTATATTATTACTGCCTTTAGCTGCACTGTTTTGGCTAATATCAACATTACGTAAATGGCTTTATACATGCGGTATACTAACGCAATTTAGTAGCAAAACACCTGTAATTGTAGTGGGTAATATTAGTGTTGGCGGCAATGGTAAAACGCCATTTGTACTGTGGCTACACGCTCATTTAACTCAGCAAGGTTTATCTGTAGGTATTATTAGCCGAGGCTACGGCGGGCATGCTAAGCAATATCCATTGCTTGTTGATCATAACAGTACTACGCTTGAGGCGGGCGATGAACCGATACTTTTATATCATCGTTTGCAGTGCCCCATAGCGGTTGGCCCAAACAGACAACAAAATATAGAATTACTTGAACAAACCTCTGCTATTGATGTAATTATATCTGACGATGGCATGCAACATTATAAAATGGCACGTAGTATTGAATGCTGTATTGTTGATAGTGCACGTCAATTTGGCAACGGTTTGTTAATGCCAGCAGGCCCGCTTCGCGAAACTAAAAAGCGTTTAAAGAGCGTTGATTTAGTGATAGAAAATGGCGGCAACAACCCACAACGTTATAATTTGCAGCCTGCAGCTTTAAAATCTGTGCTCAATAATAGTACGCTAACAGAGCCTATATTAACAGCCCACGCTGTGAGTGCTATTGGTAATCCGCTGCGTTTTGAGCAGTCATTACAAGCACAAGGCATTACCTTAGTATCAACCCATCATTATCGAGACCATTATGCATACACTGCTGATGATTTTACTCAGTTTGGTGATGAAAATGTGTTAATGACCGAAAAAGATGCTGTAAAGTGTAGTGCTTTTGCAAAACAAAATTGGTATTACTTACCAGTGGATGCTCAACCTACCGATAGCGTTATAAACAAATTAAATTCATTATTAAAAGATAAAGGGATCCTCAATGGCCTTTGATACAAAATTACTCGAAATTATCGCCTGCCCAGTATGTAAGGGTAAATTACGTTTTGATAAAGAAAACAGCGAACTAATAAGTACAGCCGCTAAGTTGGCGTATCCGGTTATCGATGACATTCCAGTATTGCTTGAAAATGAAGCGCGTGAATTGTCACTTGATGAGGTACAAAAGTGGAATTCGTAGTTGTTATTCCTGCGCGTTACGCTTCTAGCCGTTTACCAGGCAAACCACTAGCCGATATTTGTGGTAAGCCAATGATCCAGCATGTTTACGAAAAAGCCTGTTTATCGGGTGCGAGTAAAGTTGTTATTGCGACCGATCATCAAAAAGTATTTGATGCTGTGAGTACCTTTACAAGTGATGTATTAATGACGCGTGAAGATCATCAGTCAGGCACGGAACGTTTAGCAGAGGTTGTTGATTTACTTAAGCTTGATAACAACACTATTGTAGTTAATGTGCAAGGTGATGAGCCATTATTGGCACCAGAAAATGTATCTCAAGTTGCCACGTTATTAAATGAATCAACTGCACCTATGGCCACTTTAAGTGTAGCGATAGAAGAGCAAGAAGACGTTTTTAATCCTAATGCAGTTAAAGTCGTTAGCGATATTAATAAAAATGCATTGTATTTTTCGCGTGCCAGTATTCCGTTTGATCGTAGCGCCATGATGGGCGAGCAGAGCACGCTGGATTTAACGCCGTTTCAACGCCATGTGGGTATTTATGCCTACCGAGCTGGTTTTATTAAGCAATATATTGAGCTAAGTGTGTCGCCGCTAGAGCAGCTAGAATCACTAGAACAATTACGTGTGCTTTACCATGGCTACAATATTAAAATAGAGCAAGCGCATATTACTCCACAAGCGGGTGTCGATACGCCAGAAGATTTAGCTAAAGTAATTAGCTATTTGCAAAGTAAACACGCGTGAGCATTACGAATAAAGCCTATTTAAAAGTTGTGCATAGTCATAGAGACTTTTATATTTTAGCAAAACCTGCAGGGCTGAATTTTCATTCAGAAGACGCCGCAGGTTTTGTGGTATTAGCAGAGCAGCAATTAAATGAAAAACTCTTTGCAGTACACCGCCTCGATAAAGTGACCTCAGGCTTGCTTATTTTAGCGCGCAATAAACTCGCCGCCGCTAAATTTACGCAAATGTTTACTGAGCACACAATTAATAAGTTTTACTTGGCTATTAGCGACGCCAAGCCTAAAAAAAAGCAGGGTTGGATAAAAGGCGATATGGCAAAATCACGCCGTGGTACTTTTAAGTTACTTACAACAACAGCTAATCCTGCTATTAGTCGTTTTTATTCTGTAAGTTATAAACCCGGTTTTAGGGGGTATATTTTAAAACCTTACTCAGGTAAAACGCACCAATTAAGAGTAGCGCTAAAAAGTATAGGCGCACCTATATTAGGTGATACCTCTTATGCAGGTGCGCATAGCGCACGTACTTACTTGCATGCATTTGCGCTTGATTTCTTATGGAATGAGCAGCAAATACAATTTACTCTTTTACCCGATAATGGGGATGAGTTTACACAATTAATTAAACATCAAGATTTTCAAGCATGGAAAACACCATGGCAACTGGATTGGTAAATGACTGAAAAAGTAACAGACATACGTTTTGGCGGGATCAAACGTTTATACGGACAACGACAGTTTGACTGGTTACAGCAGGCACATTTTTGTGTTGTTGGCATTGGTGGTGTTGGTAGTTGGGCCGCAGAAGCATTGGCGCGCACTGGGGTTGGCAAATTAACCCTAATAGATTTAGATGATATTTGTGCCACTAATGTAAATAGACAAATACACGCACTTACCGGCACCATTGGCCAAGCTAAAGTGGAGGCGATGAAAGCGCGTTGTGAGTTAATTAACCCACAATGTGAAGTGCAGGTGATTGATGACTTTATTACTTTAGATAACATTCATGAGCATATTCAGGGCTTTGATTATGTTATTGATTGTATTGACGCAGTGAAAGAAAAAGCGGCATTAATTGCGCATTGTAAACGCAATAAACTAGCTGTAATTACTACCGGCGGCGCAGGTGGGCAAACTGATCCGGGGCAAATTACGTTTGGCGATGTGGCTAAAACTACCCAAGATCCACTCTTAGCTAAAGTGCGTTATATTTTACGCAAGCAATATAATTTTAGTAATAACCCTAAGCGTAAGTTTAATATTGATTGTGTATATTCAACAGAGCAGCTGGTATACCCAGGCAGTGATGGCAGTGTTTGCCATGCTAAGCAAAATGCCGATGGTAGTATGAATATGGATTGTAATAATGGCTTTGGCTCAGTGACTATGATCACCGGCAGCTTTGGCTTTTTTGTAGCTGCAAAAGCCGTTCGTAAATATTTAGATAAAAAACAGCGTTTACTTAGTTCCCAAGCATAACGCTGCTTATAATTTAACCTGATCTTGGGTTAATTTAACTTATTTTTTGTTTAGCCATGGTTTGAATCGTCTCTACCATGGCTTTAATACCATTCCCTCTAGATGGACTTAAGTGGCTAATTAACCCTAGTTTTTCAAACTCTTGATAGGCGTTTATCTCCAGTACTTGCTCTGGGGTAAGGCCATTGTATAGCGCTAATATTAAGGCAAGTAAGCCCTTTACAATACGGGTATCAGAATCACCTATCACCACGAGTGTATTTTCGGTTAAATCAAACTCCACAAATAGCCACACTTTACTTTCGCAGCCAGGAACTAATGCGCTGTCTATTTTCAAAACGTCAGCAAGTACTGGTAATGTTTTACCAAGTAACATTATTTCTCGGTATTTTTGCTGCCATGCAGGTGCATTTTTTATCCCTTGGGCTGCTTTTATTAAGCGACAATTACGGTGGCCGGTCTAGCGACAATTATCTTGGCCGGTTGATCTGATAAGGTTCGGTACAGCAG
>NZ_JBEOOB010000039.1:0-32855 GCF_040308685.1 Pseudoalteromonas sp. 20-MNA-CIBAN-0454
CGTGATCAACAGAAGCATATTCCATGTATTAATGAGATAGGTAAATACATTAATTAATGGAACGGAGTAACTATAAGTTTGTTCAAAATAAAGGCCTATAATCTGCTGACTATAGGAGCGAAGAAGCTTGATAGCAAGATAAAATGCTATGCCCTTATTTAGGTTTTTATTTGCGACAGATAAAGACAGTATTAATTGAGTTTAACAGCGAGATATTTAATTACATCATCACTAACTTGCGGTAAAAAATAAATGTCATCATATTTAAAGTACTGCACCGAGCTAATAGTTACGGGCTTTGCTGCCGTTGGTAGCGAGTCGTAAAACAGCCCAAGCTTATAATTGTTGCTGTTATTTACTTTGATTGCTCGGTTAACCTGTATTTTAGGCGTATCTACTACTGTGTAGCCGTTATTTTCGGCAATATAATATACATTTTGATAGGTATAATAAGTGTTATTGCGATGCCTTAAACGTGAGTGGTATCTAGGCAGTGATCTAATATGTAAACCTCTTGGTGGCATTACCTCTCGATAGCCTCTGCTGTGTTTACGATAGTAAGTGCCATTATGGGTATTAAATACTGCACCATTAAAACGTACCGATACACTATTACTAGGAATATGACGTATCACTTTACCTGGTTTATGGTGTTTGTTATGTACATTTTGCGGATTTGCAAAGGCGTTACTTGAGAGCATAGTAAGTGTTAAAAACACTGCTAACAAAACAGTTAAGTTAATAGTGTTTAGCTTTATAGGTGTTAGTTTCACAGTTATTTGTTTCATAGTAATGTCTCGCTTATGTTTTTTATACATAACCGATATTAGAGCCTGAAACTGAATAGCAACTGATAGCGGCTGTAATTACACAAAGCTTTACATAACTAAAATGCTTGTTGGTAGGGTTTTGAGCATGCTAAATGAACAGGAAAGTGGTTGATTATGGGCTGTTTTGCGGGTTTTATATATAACTGTAGCGCAGTATAAAAAGCCCAGCAAAGCTGGGCTTAATTATTAATTAGTCTTGCTGTGGCGTTTTCATTATTTTACTGGTGATCACACCTGAAGTAATAGAGCCTGACACATTAAGCGCAGTACGTGCCATATCAATTAATGGTTCTATTGATATAAGTAACGCAACAATTTCTATGGGTAATCCCATTGTTGGTAATACCACTAGCGCAGCAAAAGTTGCGCCGCCGCCTACACCGGCAATGCCAAAAGAGCTAATCACTACAATACCTATTAAGGGTAGAATAAACTCAAAAGTCATCGGGTCTATTCCCACACTAGGTGCAACCATCATTGCTAGCATTGCAGGGTAAATACCTGCACAGCCATTTTGTCCAATCGTAGCACCAAAAGAGGCTGATAAATTAGCAATAGCTGGGGGAACTTTAAGTTGGTTTACTTGTGTATCTATGTTCATTGGAATTGATGCCGCTGAACTGCGCGAACTAAAAGCAAAGGTCATTACTGGCCAAATCTTAGTAAAATAATGTTTTGGACTAACCCCAACTAGGCTTAACAGTATGCCGTGCACAACAAACATTAATAAAATAGCGACATAAGAGGCGATAATAAACGCCAATAAATTAAGAATGTCGTTACCACTTGAGTTTGCGACTACATTCGCCATTAATCCTGCAACACCGTAAGGCGTTAAAGCTATAACCATTTTAACTAAGCTCATTACAGTGGCTTGTAAAGCGTTTACACCAGTACGAATAGGCGCTGTAAGTTCGCTGCGCTCTAGCATTACTTTACGTGCAGCAATGCCTATTAACACGCCAAAAATAACGACGGCAATAATAGAGGTTGAACGTGTATTACTTAAATCGGCAAATGGGTTTTCTGGAATAAAGCTAAGCAACATTTGTGGCACATTTAAGTTAGCAACATTAGCCGCTTTACTCTCTAAAGTAGTCATTTGTGCCGCTTCACGAGTGCCGGCCACTAATCCTTCTACGCTTAAGTTAAAGCCATAAGTAACCGCAATACCAACCAATGCAGCAAGGGCTGTGGTAACCAGTAAAATAGAAATACTTACAAATGAAATCTTACCTAAAGAGCCTTGGTTTTCAAGTTTGACTACCGCGGCAATCATAAACACTAATACCAAAGGCATAATGACCATTTTTAATAGCCCAACATAGCCTTTACCAACGACGGCAACCCAACTTAAAACATGGTTAATAACTTGGGGTTGTTCGGCAAATAAAAACTGTAAAGCCAAACCAAAAGCACTGCCCAGTACTAGGCCAAATAAAACGGTGCGTGATAACGTTTTACTTTTTTGCGAAAAAAGATAAATCGCGAATAACAGACCAACAAACAATGCCAGCATTAATAGTACAGCAAGCGACATAATATCCTCTTCATTAGCTGTGATTTAGCGGCGCACTTTAACGCTTTAAACTTATTTAAGAAAATACACTTTCGCTATGACTTAGAAGAAATTGTTATGTATTGCTAATATTTGGTTATAAGGGATGGCAAGCGTTTGTAAATATCTTCAAAGATGTATGGCTAAATGTTATATTACCAAAAGAGTAATCGCTGTAATTGCAGCAAACTAAACAAGTTTGTCAGGATATATGATGCCTAATATTTATATTATTTACCGTGCTATGTTTGATCATAACGGCACTATGCATACCATTGGTGGCATTGAAAACTATATCTTAAGTTTGTGCGATGTTTTTACTCGCCAAGGTTGGCCATGTCATATAGTACAACCGGCTAAAAAAGCGTTTACCTTAACTACTCCCCAGTACACTATTCATAGCGTTACTACCGGTTTATATCGCGGTAACTTAAAAAAAATCGCCCTTGCAAACTGGGTCAGTGAAAATGCAGACAAAAATAACGATATTATTATTTTTGCTACCGACTCTTATTCAGTAAAAATGCCTGATTATAAAACGCTAGCGATTCAGCATGGTATATCTTGGGATAAACCTCGCGCAGCAAAATTAGCCATATCACAATATTGCTCCTCGCTATTAAGTCAGTACAAATATTTATCCTATATAAAATCAGATTGCAGCTTGGTGTGTGTAGATCATAACTTTGTTAACTGGTATCGCACTTGGTTTAATATTGAGCAGCAACATATGAAGGTTATTTATAACTTTTATAGTGAAAAAATTAGCGAAAGTGAATTTGCCAAAAAATGGTCAGATGATAACGCAACACTAAATATTATTATTGCTCGTCGTTTTGTTGATTACCGTGGTATTAAATTAATAGCACCTATTATTAAGCAGCTTTTACCGCAATATAATATTCAAGTAAGCTTTGCCGGAAATGGGCCATTAAAACCATATTTAACAGAACTATTTGCTAATGAAGTAAAAGTGAAATTAATGCAGTACGGACCAAATGAAAGCTTTAGCGTACATAAACGCCAACACATTGCCATTATTCCAACACTAGGTTCAGAAGGTACTTCGTTATCTATGATAGAGGCAATGGCCGCAGGTTGTATGGTTATAAGTAGTAACGTTGGAGGCTTATCTAATCTTATAATTAATGGTTTTAATGGTCGATTAGTGATGCCTAATACTGCCGAGTTTACCCAAGCGCTAACAACTAGCTTGAATGACTATCAGCAAAGTAAAACGTTGGCATATAACGGGTTAACATCAATAGCGAAAGTGTGCTCTAAAGAAAATTGGGCGCAAGATTGGATTGATATGATCAAACATAAACAAGGCTAATATGCGGTGCATTTGGCATTAATTGCACCGTTATTTATGAAAGCACTTAACTAAATGTTAGGTGCTTTTTTGTTTGTACGTAAATTAGTTATTTTAAGTGGTATTAATCTAAAATAGGTTTGCTATGAATACGTGAACTTTTAAAAAGGGCTTTATTGCCTGTATCGGCTTCGGCCCAAAAGTTGATATTAAATTGCGCGTCGTCGCTTAGCTCTACTTTATGCCAGTATTGTGGCGGGCTGGTAGCAAATTGCCCCGCGTTAATTACAATAGTTTGCTCAGGCTCTGTGGCGGCTTCATTTGCAAATCCGTAAAAGGTAACAGTGCCTTGCATAACGCAAATTTGGCCAAACACACCCTCGGCTGTGTTGTGGTGAGTAAGTAACGCTTTTGGAATGTTGTCTTTAGTAAAAAAGTGAGTGGAGCGTTTTATTTTCCAGTGACTTGGTATAGTTAAGTGACTCATAACAATTCCTTTTTTGTATTAGTAAAACAAATATAAAAGTTTAAATCATTTCAGCATCAATATGGCGCATTAAATTAGTTACCCAATTAATATACTGACGGTGTATTTTACTACCGTTGTAATTAAGGTTAGTCGAATCTTGGTAATTGATAGAATAAGCTGTTTTGTCATAATTAATATTAACGATTAATTGATGAGTACGAATATTAAGAATTCCCTTTATTTTACCTTCACTAACAGGAGCACACTGCCAACCTAGTTGAATGCAGGCTTTTAAAATACCTGTTTCAACATCTGCTGTGTTATTAATTATTTTAGATGTTTGTGGAATAAGGTTTTGTTCAAAGTTTTTAATTGGCACTGAAGTTGAACAACCCGCGAGTGCGAATAACGCAGTGGCTATAAAAAGTGTTGTTTGTTTTTTCATGTTAGTCCTTTTGTTTAAATATGCAGCGTATCAGTAAATATTATTAAGTGGTAGATACTAGCAAAATTTACTAATAATTTTGCAAATAAGTGCCACTAATATTGATAAATAAATACGTGTTTATTTTATATTGTTTGCCACTTTAGACTAACCTTTGTAAGGAGAGCATATAACGAGGAGCACAACATGGCGGTATCAGCTATTCCAAAAGGGTATCATTCAATAACCCCTTATTTAATTATAAACGGTGCGCAACAAGCAATTGATTTTTATTGTGCCGCTTTTGATGCGCAGCTAGTTATGCAAATGCCTATGCCTGAAGGCGGCATTGCTCATGCAGAAATTAAAATTGGTAATTCACATATTATGATCTCAGATATGTGCCCAGATGTTCATTTTAAAAGCCCTACAGAGCTCGGCGGTACACCCGTAAGCATAATGTTGTATGTTGATGATGTAGATACGGTATTTGCAAAAACCATTGCGTTAGGAGCGAAAGAAATACGCCCCGTTCATGATCAGTTTTATGGTGATAGAGCAGGTACGCTGCAAGATCCTTTTGGCCACGTATGGACCATTGGCACTCATAAAGAAGACATTAATGAGCAAGAGCTCAGAAAAAGAATGGTAGATCTTATGAGTAAAGATCAAGATGCTTAGCTTTATAAAATAAAGGTAAGTAAACAAGGCTTTTACAAGCAGCTAATCCTGAATTCGTCATCTAGGTTTATTGGCAAAACCAGTGTATTAAATTGCCTATTAATAGCATCATCACACATATTGTTCAGTTCAGCGCTACCATTACTATACTTACTATTATATTCAACATGAAAAACAGCTTTATTGTTATTTATAAAAGGGGTGAGTAATTCGCACTCTTGATACTCGTAGCATTGCTCGTTTACTGCAAAATCAAAATAACTATGCAGCTCATTTACCTGATGAAGATTGTTTTTTAAGCCAACCGCCAAGCCACGAGTATGCGCCTGATTTGCTATAAAGCGAGTAAATACAAGCTGATCGTTTGCAGTTAAATTAAAGCCCGAATTATTCATATAGCCGTCAACGTTATCGGGCTCTACGCCATCACATCCTTTTTGTACTGCTAAATCTAGACGACTAGCCATTATTGCTTGCACATTAGGTGAGCGAATATCTAACCAACGCTCTCCTTGCCAATTAGCTAAAGAGTTACCTAATTCGTTGATTAAAAATTGGCTTTTATCACTTCGCCACGATTCATAAGAACCCGCTGAAAAATAGCAAATAACCCGCTTACCTTGAGCTTGTAATGTTTGTATTAACTGTACTGGGGAATCGAATAGGTCTATGTCGTAAATATTAACATTGTAGTTAGTATTTATTGTGCCAGTTAGCTGCCATTGCCAGGTGCTCCCCAATGCGGGTTTATACCAGTTACCGTTAGTAATAGGGGCAATTGCAGGCTCGACTTGGCTAGAGGGAGTTGCTGGTGTATTGTCATTTTCACCGCAGCTACTAATACTGATTAGCAGTAAAAATATAACACAGTGGCCTGCGGTTTGTTTATTAAATAAAGACAAAAACATAACATACTCAAACGGTATTAGTAGTTATTAATTTAGCTGAAAACTATTGATATTGCATTAAGGATGTCGATTTTTATATTGAGTATTAGGCCTTCCATGGCCTGCTTAAATTAAATGTTTTTATAGTATGGATAATCACTATAACCAACCTCTGTGCCGCCATACATAGTGGCTGCATCAGCTTCATTTAAAGGCCATTGTTGTTTAATACGCTCAGGTAAATCGGGGTTCGCAATAAAAGGCCGACCAAAAGCAAACAAGTCACCGTAGCCATTATTTAAAATACGCAGTGCTTTATCTACCGTGTATTTTCCTGCATATATAATTCGACCAGAGAACTGCGCTCTAGCTGCTTTGTAAAACTGCTCAGGTAAATCAGGTGCGTTATTCCAATCGGCTTCAGCAATCGATAAGTAAGCAATACCTGCTTGTTCAAGTACCTTAATCGCTTCTATGTAGGTATTTTGTGGATCAGACTCGACCAAACCCAAATAAACGCGGGTTTCATCTGTGCTGCTAAAAAGTGGTGCAAAGCGAACGCCTAAGCGATCAGCGCCTACAACCGCGCTCACAGCAGCAACAATTTCTTTTAAAAAACGCAGACGATTAGTAAGTGATCCGCCGTATTGATCGTCACGCACATTAGTGTGCTCTGAAATAAATTGATTAACTAAATAACCGTTAGCACAATGTAGTTCAACGCCGTCAAAGCCGGCTTCTAATGCATTTTTTGCTGCTTGCGCATACATATTAACTAACTCGCTCACTTCATCAGTACTTAAAGCGCGCGGTGTACTTGGTTCACTTAAAGCACCTTGGCCTGGGCCGGTTTCAATAAACACCTTAACGTTGTCAGCTGTAATTGCCGAAGGAGCTATTGGCTTGGCTTCATTAGGTTGCAAACTGGTGTGCGATACACGGCCAACATGCCACAGTTGAGCAAATATAATGCCCCCTTTAGCATGCACAGCTTGAGTTACTTTTTTCCAACCTTCAATTTGCGCCGCAGAATGTATACCAGGAGTCCATGCATAGCCTTGACCTCTTGGCTCTATTTGCGTGCCTTCGGTAACCATAAAACCAGCGCTGGCACGCTGCGCATAATAGGTTGCCATTAAGTCGTTAGGAATATTACCTGGTTGGGTGCTACGAGAACGTGTAAGTGGTGGCATTACTATACGGTTTTTAAGTGTATAAGGGCCAAGTTCTACAGATGAAAATAACGAGCTGGTATCAGAAATAGATTGATTCATTAAAACTCTCTCTTAAAGCAAACTTAGTGGCTTATTACCTCGTAATTAACAAGGTAAAGTATGTTGATGCTTAGCTGTTTAAGCAATGTTGGTAAGCGTAGAGCTTTAAGGGTACAATTTGAAACAACACTTTATTGTTTTAGATACAATTATGAATGGTATTAACCGGCTCGATATTAAACAGCTCAGGGTACTAAATGCCTTGCTTGATTTAAAAAGCTTGTCGCAGGTTGCACGTAAAATGGGCTTAACCCAGCAAGCAATTAGCGAGCAACTGCGTAAACTACGTGACTTATTTGACGATCGTTTGTTTATTCGCCAAGGAAATAGCATGGTGCCAACGCCTAAAGCGTTATCTATGCAGCAACCTATTAGCCATATTTTAAAGCAACTTGAAATGCTGTTAGAGCCCGATGTATTTACACCGCAAACATACAAAGGTGTATTTACTATTAGCGCGACAGACTACGCAACTCAAGCCTTGTTACCGCAGCTTTTTAATATAACTAGGCGAGAAGCCCCCGGATTAAAACTAATAGTGCGCGACTTTGCCTCAGATAATGTTAACCAGCTAATTACGGCGGGCGAGCTTGATTTACTGATTAGTTTTCCTGAATTTATTCCAGATAACTTAGCTTATGTTACTTTGCTTGAAGAGCAGCATTTATGCGTTACAGGTTGTGGCAACAAGCTAACAAATGAGCCGTTAACACTGGCACAAATTGCAGCTTATCCGCAGCTAGTGGTATCACCTTCGCGTGCCAATTTACGTGGTTCTCACGATCAGTGGTTTGCAGCAAAGGGCCTTAAACGCAATATTGTTATGTCGGTACCTAGCTTTTCGGCAGTACCAAACATTCTTCATACAACCGATATGATCGCGTTTTACCCAGCGCGATTACTACCAAACAATAAAGTACAACAGCTAACCGTGGAAGCATTGCCGCCGCCTTTTAAAGTAATAGCTGCATGGCATCCACGTACCAGTGAAAGCCCAATTCATCGCTGGATACTGGAGCAATTAAAAGTAATTTGAAGTGTGAATAAATTTTAGCGAGCAACACTCGTTTTATAGTGTTACTCGCTAATATAGGAGCTAACGATAAAGTAAGCCGTAATTTTAGAGCTTACCTATCGACAAAGATCGCACATCGTTACCTGTTGGCGACTCATGTGCTTTAAGGTAAAACACCGGTAAAATAGCCAGTATATGGTCAAAAATATCAGCTTGAATACCTTCGTACTCTGCCCACACTGTGGTGTTGGTAAAGGTGTAAATCTCGATAGGTAAGCCTTTATTAGTTGGCTCTAATTGCCTTACCATTAGGGTCATATTTTGATGGATTTTAGGGTGTTGTTTTAACAGTTCTATTAAATAATGCCTAAAGGTACCGACGTTAGTTAAGCGGCGGCCATTAAGTAGGCAACTCATATCTTTGCTAGCGTTTTCGGCGCTAATAGATGATATTGTGGTATCTATATATTTGGTTAGTAAATTTGCTTTTCTAAGCTCAGTGAGCTCTTGTTCATTTAAAAAGCGCACACTGTTCATTTCTAAATGAATACTACGTTTTATTCTACGACCGCCCGATTCCGACATGCCGCGCCAGTTTTTGAATGAATCAGAAATAAGCGCATACGTAGGTATTGTAGTGATGGTTTTATCCCAGTTTCTTACCTTTACCGTGGTAAGTGCAATGTCAATTACATCGCCATCAGCGCCATACTTGGGCATTTCTAGCCAATCACCTACCGCTAACATATTATTAGCAGAGAGCTGAATACCTGCCACTAAACCTAAAATAGCATCCTTAAACACCAACAGCATAACGGCTGATAACGCACCTAAACCACTTAATAAAATTAATGGTGATTTATTCATTAATAACGACACAGCTAAAATACCGGTTAATACACTGGCAATTAACTTAATGGTTTGTAATAACCCTCGTATCGGGAAGTGGGCTCTGACTGCGCGCCTATCAGAAATAACCTGAAAAATATCGAGCAACGAAAACAGTGATAGTAAAGAGAAGAGAATGATCCATTGGTCGGTAACCATTTCAATAATATGTAAAAAGCTACTCCCTTCGGGGATCCAAAGCCTAGCTTGAATAACGACAACCGCACCTTGAATTACAAAAGAGATATGTTTTGCAAGTTTAAATGCTAAATCGGCGGGAGTTTTTGCATCAGGCTGAACAATTCTTTCGCTAAAGCGACCTTTAAGAAAGTGCTTAGCTGAGTTTCTGATAATTAAATGTAAAATTATGGCAAAAATGGCGAGCCAGCAAAGTACTAAAATGTCGTACCATAAAAGAGGGTTGGCGGGTAAATATTGGCCAAACCACCCCAGTAAATACTCACGTAGTTCAGCTCTTATATCTGTCATTTAATCTCCGTTTACATCATAAAGTTATTTATTTATTCCAAGGTTATTTAAGCAGAAGGCGTAGTTAAAGTCTATCTTCACTCGGTGCCGATAGACTTTAACTATAAACAGTTCGTTTTATTTTTCAGCAAGTTGTTCACTTAACTCGGCAAAAATACTGGGGTCGTCAATAGTCGATGGAATTTGCAGTTCTTCGCCATCAATAAGCTGGCGTAAGTTTTTGCGTAAAATTTTCCCTGAGCGTGTTTTAGGTAAGCGCTCAACACACATAATATTTTTTAAACACGCGATAGCACCAATTTGGTTACGTACAGATTGCACAAGCTGTTGTTGTACTTCTTGGTGAGAGCCGGTAAAACCGTCTTTCAGTACTATCATCGCCATTGGGTTTTGCCCTTTAAGCGCATCGTTTACACCAAATACAGCACATTCTGCAACCGCAGGGTGGGCGGCAACAATTTCTTCCATTTCGCCGGTAGATAGCCTGTGGCCAGCAACGTTAATTACATCATCGGTACGACCCATAATAAATAAGTAGCCGTCTTCGTCTATGTAGCCACCGTCTCCCGACAGGTAATAGCCTTCATATTCGCTCAGGTAACCTTGTTTATAGCGCTCGGTATTTTGCCAAATTGTAGACAAGCAACCCGGCGGTAAGGGCAGTTTTATTACTACTGCGCCACTTTCGTTAGGGGCACATTCTTCGCCTTCCATATTTAAAATACGTACGTCAAAGCCCGGTGTAGGAACGGTTGAACTACCTGCTTTGGTTTCTAAGTGTTCAATGCCAATAGGGTTGCAAGCAATAGCCCAGCCGGTTTCTGTTTGCCACCAATGATCGAGCACAGGTAGGCCGGTTTTTTCTTTTAACCAACCGTAAGTAGCGGCATCAAGGCGCTCACCGGCTAAAAATAACCGTTTTAAGCTAGATGTATCATATTTTTTAAAACCCTCAGCTTTAGGGTCTTCTTTTTTAATTGCTCTAAATGCAGTAGGCGCGCTAAACAAGGCTGTTACTTTATGCTCCTCTACTACTCGCCAAAATGCACTGGCATCTGGGGTGCGCACTGGTTTGCCTTCGTAAAGTACAGTTGCACAACGATACATTAACGGCGCATATACTATGTATGAGTGACCCACCACCCAGCCAATATCAGACGCAGCCCAAAAAACTTCGCCAGGCTCCATACCATATACGTTTTTCATGCTGTAATTAAGGGCAACAGCATGGCCGCCATTTTCACGTACTACACCTTTAGGTAATCCTGTGGTGCCTGAGGTATATAAAATATATAGCGGATCACTACCACTTACAGGTACAGGGTCAACAGCTTGTGCTGTTTGCATAGCCTTTGCCCAATCAATATCTTGGCCGCTATTGAGTGTTGCGGTTGCTTGTTCGCGTTGATAAATTACGCAGTGATCAACTTTATGCGTGGCGCGCTTAATGGCATCATCTAATAAGGGTTTGTATTCAATAATATTACTTACTTCTACACCACAAGAAGCACTTAATACTAATTTAGGTTTAGCATCATCAATACGCACCGCTAACTCATGAGCTGCAAAGCCACCAAAAACCACAGAGTGCACTGCACCTAAACGAGCACAAGCTAGCATGCCAATCACTGCTTGTGGGATCATGGGCATGTAAATAACCACACGGTCGCCTTTTTGCACACCTAGCGATTGCATTACACCGGCAAACTTAGCCACTTCTTGTTGTAGCTGTGAATAATTATAAGTTTGTTTAGTATTGGTAACAGGAGAGTCGTAAATAAGCGCAGTTTGCTCGCCAAAGCCGGCTTCAACATGTTGGTCAAGTGCTAAGTAGCTAGTATTAAGCTGGCCATCATCAAACCAATGGTATAAGTCATCGCTGTCTTGTGTATAGGCATTTTGGGGTGTTTTATACCAAGGAATACACTTACTTTGTGCTAACCAAAATTCAGCTGGGTTTTGTTTGAAGGCGTTATAATGCTGTTTATATTGACCTGACATAAATGATCCTAAAACTAAAAAAGAGTGTGAGAGATATTAAAAACTAAGCGTTTTTGCTTAATTATTATATTAGACCTTGGTCGGCTAAAAGCTGAGCAAGGTGGTTGTTTTTTAGTTTGTTTTGCAGAGCCTAATTACGACTTAATACATAGCAAGCTAATTGAAATTGTTATGTTTTTATAAAAAACGTCAATTAAACTCTATTTGTACGGCTTTTTCTTTATTTTCGATAGAAAACTGGCTTGCTTAATTATCAAACTAAGCGTAAAATGCGCGCTCATTTCGGCTTTTAAACTATTAATTCCTTGCCTTAAACCGACCGGCCGAAACGGTAGAAGGCTCTATTAACCGTAAGGAATATCCATGCGTCATTACGAAATCGTATTCATGGTTCACCCTGATCAGAGTGAGCAAGTAACTGGTATGATCGAACGCTATACTGGTTCTATCACTGAAGCTGGTGGTGTTATCCACCGTCTTGAAGACTGGGGCCGTCGTCAACTGGCTTACCCAATCAACAAGCTTCATAAAGCTCATTATGTTCTTATGAACGTTGAAGCACCAACTGAAGTAATCAGCGAGCTAGAAACTACTTTCCGCTACAACGATGCAGTGCTTCGTAACTTAGTTATGCGTACTAAAAACGCGGTAACTGAAGCGTCTCCTCTTGTAAGAGAAGAGAAGAAAGAAGCACCAGCTGCTTAATTGTTTTGAGTCCTAGCATGGCGTTTAACTGGTGATGAATATAAATGGTTAGCCCTTTTATGAATCAACTGGTTTTATCTGGGGTAGTTTGTAAAACTCCCAAGTTAAGCCAAAGTCCTGCTGGTATACCGCATTGTATTTTTGTTATTGAACATAAATCAATGCAAACAGAAGCAGATCTTAACCGTAATAGTTACGTTCGGCTTCAAGTGGTTGCCAGTGGAAAGCAAATGCAACAACAGACTCAACATTTGCACGTTGGGCAGGCATTGCAAGTGAGTGGTTTTTTAAATCGCCACGAAGGTCGTAACGGCCTTAGCCAATTGGTTTTGCATGCTCAGCATATCGAAAGAATTATTTGAGGAATTAATCTCATGGCACGTTATTTCAGACGTCGTAAGTTTTGCCGCTTTAAAGCGGAAGGCGTACAACAAATCGATTACAAAGATCTAGCTACTCTTAGAAACTATGTTACAGAAAGTGGCAAAATCGTACCTAGCCGTATCACAGGTACTAGCGCTAAATACCAGCGCCAGCTAGCAACTGCTATTAAGCGTGCTCGCTACTTAGCCCTTCTTCCATACACTGACTTACATAAGTAAGCAGCGGATTAACACGTTTTTAAAAGGTGTAGAAACATGCAAGTTATTCTACTAGATAAGATCGCTAACCTAGGTGGCCTAGGTGACCAGGTTGTTGTTAAATCTGGCTTCGCACGTAACTTCCTTTTCCCGCAAGGTAAGGCAGTTCCTGCAACTAAAGCAAACATTGAAACATTTGATGCTCGTCGCGCAGAACTTGAAGCGAAAATCGCTGATCAGTTAGTTGCTGCACAAGCACGCGCTGACAAACTTGAAGCATTAGCAGAAGTTACATTAGTATCTAAAGCTGGTGACGAAGGTAAATTATTTGGTTCAATCGGTACTCGTGACATCGCTGACGCTATCTCAGCTGTTGGTGTTGAAGTTGCTAAGTCTGAAGTTCGTCTACCTCTAGGTACTATCCGTGAGACTGGCGAATTTGACGTATCAATCGCAGTACATTCAGAAGTAACGGCTACTATTAAAGTAATCGTTATTGCTGAAGCTTAATTTTTAATTAAGCAAAAAAAAGCCGTGCTATTTAGCGCGGCTTTTTTGTGCCTAAAATTTAGCTAGCTGTAGATCTAAAAACACGCTTAATAAAACCTCTTCTAAATCATCTTTCCTTTTTGCAATTATTTTTTCATTTCATTTAAACCTTTTCAAACTGTCATTACGTCTAACTTATCAATACACTTAAATGCAAACCCAGTAATTATAATTTAAAGGCGACATTACGGATGTTACACGTTAAACCCGAACAGTCGCAATTGTGCGAAGCAGCACTCATTAAGCGTGTTAAGTCGGGGGATCAAGCTGCATACACACTACTTTATGAACTACACATAAAACGAGTATACGGGTTATGTTTACGTCTATTAGCTGATCAGTCGCATGCAGAGGATGCGGCCCAAGAAGTGTTTGTACAGGTGTGGCACAAAGTAGCGCAGTTTGATGGGCGCTCGCAGTTCTCTACTTGGCTTTACAGCGTAGCGAGTAATGTTGCGATTAATTACTTACGCAAACAAAAAAATTGGCTGCAAAAAGTGGTGAGTATTGAGCACAGCGGTATGGATGAGCAATCAGTTAACGACTGTAAAGGTTTAAATGGCCTAGATAAATTAATAGTAAGGCTTCCAGAGCGAGCACGTATGGTATTTGTGCTGTTTGCCATTGAAGGCTACAGACACGAGGAAATAGCCGAGCAACTAGGTATGGCTGTTGGCTCAAGTAAGTCGCAATATCATCGTGCTAGGCTGTTATTACAAGAGTGGTATGAAAATGAGTAAAGAAAATTTTGATGACTACTTAAACGAGTCACTCAATACACTTGATAAAGACATAACGCCACGCAAAAATTTATGGCCAGGGATTGAGCGAGCGATTATTAATGCTGAACGCTCTACACAAAAACACACTACTATTTGGCCAAAGTTAACGGCAGTAGCTGCATGCAGTGTTGCGGTTTTAATTGCAGTAAACATCGTTTTTATAACGCCTGAGCCAAAGCCTGCCGTGGCGATAAGTGATTACTTTTTAGCGCAAAAAAACAGTTTGTTAGTTGCGTATAAAAATCAAAACGCACTTACCAGCAATTGGCAAGTGCAATTGCAAGAACTCGAAGAAGCAGAGTTAGCCATAAAGCAGGTTCTTGAAAACGAACCACAAAACCAAGCGCTATTAACTATGTTAGCGCAAATATATCAACAACAACTTGATTTGATTAATAAGGTGCACGCACCTCGTTGGCAGCATATTTAGGAGCATAACATGAAAGCGATTTTACTAGGGTTGAGCTTATTTCCACTGGCGGTATTAGCGGGTGAAAAAGTAGATAAGCAAATAGAGGTAGCCAATGGCGGCACTATTTATATTGAAAACCAACGTGGTGATATAAACATAACGGGCTGGGATAAAAGCGAATTTAAAGTGTCGGGCGAACTTGATGACAAAGCCGATGGCTATGAGCTTAAAACCAGTGGTGATAGAACCCAGTTTATTGTAAACATGCCACGTAATACGGATTGGGGTAACAGTGGTGATGGTTCAAAGTTAACTATATTTATGCCCAGAAGTAGTACGCTTGAGTTTGCTGGTGTGAATGTATCTGTCAGTGCAAAAGAGCTACAAAACAGTGCAGAAATAGATGTGGTTAATGGTGAGATAAGCGCAAGTAATTTAGCGGGTAATATTAAACTTACCAGTGTTAATGGCGATGTAAAGGCGCAGAACTTAAGTGGTAATATTGCATTTGAAACCGTAAATGGCGAAATTAACGATAAAAACTCAAGCGGGAAGTTGCGCTTTAGCGCCGTAAATGGCGATGTTAAATCAGATTCAACGGCAAGCGATGTTCGCCTTGAAAACGTAAATGGTGATATAGACTTTACTTTGTCGAGCATTAAAAACTTACGAATTAATACCGTTAATGGTGAGGCCGAAGTGCATATTAAAGAGCTGTTAAAGGGCGCAGATGTTCGCTTTGAATCGGTAAGTGGCGATGGTGAATTTTACTTTGCTGCAGATGTATCGGCTAAGTTTGAAGTTGAAGCGCATGCGAATGGCAAAATAATTAATAAAGTGACTAGCGATAAAGTCAGTAAAGCTAAATATGGCCCAGCCAGTAGTTTAAAATTTAGTATTAATGGCGGTAATGCTAACGTTGAAATGAATACAATTAGCGGGCGACTCGAACTTCATACTAAATAACATTCGCTACTGGCTATGATTACAAAAAGCAGGAAAAGATTTCCTGCTTTTCTATTTGCACAGCCCCTGCAAGTAGATAGAATAGGCACCATTGTATTTTAGTACTGTGAAGTCATGGCCAAACGAGATAAGCAAGTCGATACCCTTAAAGTTCCTCCCCATTCAATAGAAGCAGAACAATCTGTTTTAGGTGGCTTAATGCTTGATAACCAAGCATTTGACCGCGTAGCAGAGCTTGTTGTATCACAGGATTTTTATACCCGCACGCATAAGCTTATTTTTGAAGCGATGACAACGCTTGCTGAAATTGGCGATCCGATCGATTTAATTACTATTTCAGAGAGCCTAGAAAAAAATAATAAATTAGCAGGAATTGGTGGTTTTGCTTATTTAGCTGAAATAGCCAAAAACACCCCAAGTGCTGCTAATATTGACGCTTACGCAAGTATTGTGCGCGAACGTGCTGTGGTACGTGAAATGATTGGTGTAGCAAATGAAATTGCCGAAGCAGGTTTTAATACCGAAGGGCGCACCAGCCACGATTTGCTCGACTTTGCTGAGAGTAAAGTATTTAAAATTGCTGAGCAACGTACAAAAAACAATGAAGGCCCGCAAAGCATTCATAGCATACTTGAAAAAACAGTTGATAAAATAGAAGAGCTTTATCAATCACCGCAAGACGGTGTAACAGGTGTGAGTACCGGCTATGCCGACCTTGATAAAATGACCACAGGTTTGCAACCATCTGACTTAATTATAGTTGCGGCACGTCCATCTATGGGTAAAACCACTTTTGCGATGAACCTTGCAGAACATGCTGCAATGACCCAAGACAAGCCGGTATTAATTTACTCACTAGAGATGCCCTCAGAACAAATTATGATGAGGATGTTGGCGTCTCTTGGGCGTATTAACCAAACTAAAGTGCGTACTGGTCAGTTAGATGATGACGATTGGGCACGACTTTCATCAACCATGGGTTTGTTGATGGAAAAAGGCAAAATGTACGTTGATGATGCCTCGGGCTTAACACCTACAGATGTACGCTCTCGTGCACGACGTATTGCCCGCGATCATGGTGGTATTAGTATGATCATGGTCGATTACTTGCAATTAATGCGAGTACCTAGCCTTGCTGATAACCGAACGCTTGAAATTGCCGAAATTTCACGTTCACTTAAAGCATTAGCAAAAGAGCTAAAATGTCCGGTTGTTGCGCTTTCGCAGCTTAACCGTACGCTTGAGCAACGTGCCGATAAACGTCCAATTAACTCAGATTTACGTGAGTCGGGCTCTATTGAGCAAGATGCCGATTTAATCATGTTTATTTATCGTGATGAAGTGTACAACGAAGACAGTACCGATAAAGGTATTGCCGAAATAATCATAGGTAAGCAACGTAACGGTCCTATTGGTAAAGTACGTTTAACCTTCCAAGGTCAATTTTCTCGCTTTGATAATTATGCGGGGCCAGCAGTAGATGACGATTATTAATGCGCCTAGCGATAGCCGAAATTAACTTAACAGCACTTGCGCATAATCTTGCGCAAGTTAAGAGCTTTGCGCCTAATAGCAAAGTAATGGCAGTGCTAAAAGCCAATGCCTACGGGCATGGCTTAGTAACCATAGCGCAGCACTTAAACGATGCCGATGCATTTGCTGTGGCACGTATAGATGAAGGGCTGGCACTGCGTGCTGGCGGTTTAACTAAGCCAATTGTATTGTTAGAAGGCTTTTTTGATGAAGCCGATTTACCCATTTTATTAGCTAATAATTTTCAAACCATTATTCATGACGAAAACCAATTAGCGGCACTGGAAAATGCGCAGCTTGAGGCTCCTATAAACTGCTGGTTAAAAATAAATACCGGCATGCATCGATTAGGTATTGCACCTGAGCAATTTTATGAGTTTTATAATCGCTTACAAAAAACAGCCAATGCGAATAATACGGTTAATTTAATGACCCATTTTTCGTGCGCGGATGATGTTGATAGCAGTAAAACAATGCAACAAATAGCATTGTTTAATCGCTTGGCAGAAAACGTTGAGCAGGCACATTGTTTATCAAATTCTGCCGGTATTTTAGCTTGGCCAAGTGGCCACGGTGATTGGGTACGCCCAGGGTTAATGCTTTATGGTGTATCGCCTATGGCAAATACCACAGGTAAAACGTATCAATTAGAGCCGGTTATGCGCTTAACCACAAAAGTAATTGCAGTGCGTAATGTAGCTGCCCATGAAGCGGTGGGTTACAGCGGGCGTTGGCAAAGTGATAAGCCGACCCAGTTAGCGGTTGTTGCTATGGGGTATGGTGATGGTTATCCGCGCCATGCGAGGGCGGGCACTCCGGTAATAATAAATAAGCAGCGTTATGGTATTGTAGGTAGCGTAGCTATGGATATGATCACCTTAGATATAGGCAATAATACACATAATATTAAAGTAGGTGACGAGGTAACTATGTGGGGGCCTGAGCTACCAGTAGAAGAAATAGCCCAGTGCGCCGATACTATACCTTATGAGTTATTGTGTAATATTACACCAAGGGTAAGCTATCAGTATCAGCGTTAAACTGCTGGTACTATTACTCTTTTATAAAGTAAATATCGCTAAAGCCCATACGGGCAAACTCTTGGTCGCGAAAATTACGCACCGACGCTGAGCCTTTCGAAGTCATTTCGATTTGCTGTACCATAGATAAATAATTAGTAAGATCGATACCCTCAGCGGCGGCAATTGCCTGATACATGTCGTGGTATTTATCTTTAGCGAAATTAATTTCGCGCGGTTGGTTTTTAAATGTATAGGTTATTCTGCGTGCCATATTAAGCTCATTTCGATTGCGAATTAGGGTGATTTTACACTGTATTGAATCACCATTGAATGATTTTTTTAAAATGAAATAATAAAGAGATAAAAATGAAATTGACAGTAGAGATCAGCAAGTACCCACTTCATCAAGACTATATCCCGTTTATAAAAGGCTTTATAGATCGCTTAAACGAGTACGATAATTTAAAAGTAATTACTAATACCTTATCAACGCAAATTTTTGGTGATTACGATTTAGTAATGCAAGTGTTAAGTACCGAAATTAAACGCTCGTATGAAGAGTTTGGTAAAGCTATTTTTGTCTGTAAATTTCTATCTGGCGATTTGTCTCCACAATAACGGCTAATATGCATATTAGTAGTAACACGGAACCACACAATATGGATTTTTTAACACAAACCTTAAGCGGTTTTACAGCAATGTCGCATTGGGAGTATATTGCAGTGGGGCTGTCTATGGCTTATTTATTATTAGCAATAAAAGAGAGTTTATGGTGTTGGCCAGCCGCATTTTTTAGCACCCTTATTTATACTATTATGTATTGGAATGGCGCGTTATTAATGGAGTCGTTACTGCATTTTTATTATATGTATATGGCGGTGTTTGGTTGGCTAGTATGGCGTAAAGGCAAAACTAACAACGATAGTTTAAGTATTACCTCATGGTCAATGAATCGTCATATAATATTGATAATAGTGACCAGCATAGTTGCTCTTGCCATTGGTTACTTTATGAAAAATTACACCCATGCAGACTTTGCTTACCTTGATAGCTTTACAACCTGTTTTGCGGTAGTTACTACTTATTTAGTGGCAAAAAAAGTACTCGAAAATTGGCTGTATTGGATTGTAATAGATGCCGCGTCTATGTATTTATATTACGAAAAAGGCTACTATCCAACGCTCGCGCTCTTTATTTTTTACACCATAGTGGCTGCGTGGGGGTTTAAAACTTGGTACGAAGAGTACGAGCAAAAACAAGCTAAACCTATAGCGCAGTTATAAGACATTCATGCAGTCAATTAGCGATATTATCAACGGGTTTAATGCACAATTAACACTACTTAGTAGTGAGCGATTACATAGTGGTTTAAGCAATGACAACTTTTTAGTGCGCGCTGCGCTAAATAATCAACAGTATGCTTATTTATTAAAAAGTTACCGCGATCACTGGCCTACATTAGGCTTAGCTGCACAAGCTCGATTTGCACAGATGCAATTGTGCCCTAAACCACTTTGGTTAGACAAAACTAACAGGCTCGCTATTTTTGAATACATAGAAGGCGACACAGCCCAAAGCAATTATACCCCTGAGCTAATTAAAAAGTTGGTTAGTTTACATTGTCATAATGTGGTTAGCGAGGCGATGAATATAAAGCAAGAGCTGGATTTTTATCAACATACAGCGTTATATCAACAATATAGCCAAACTGTAAGTGTGGCGGTAGCAGAAATAGAAAAGCTACCACGTGATGAAGGCTTTTGTCATAATGACTTAGTAAAAGAAAACATCATAGAGAACCCGCAAGGCATGTTTTTAATCGATTTTGAGTACGCCAAAACCAACGACGTTTACTTTGATTTAGCCGCAATAGCTGTAAGTTTTGAACTAGACAGGGAAGGTAAGCAACAGTTACTTAAAACCTATCAACAGCAGTTACCGCTTTCGCAACGTTTTTACTGCTCTATTAATAAGCTAGAGTATTATCAAGTAGTGTTTTTAGTACTGTGTGTTTGCTGGTATAGCGATCGCTCAATAAATGAAAAAGTGATGCCTCTGTGCGCGCAATTAGACGCATTGATAGCGCTGCAACATTAACTTATCTCTTAAGTGGCTAATTTAAGCTAGTAGCCCACTTGGTTTTTAGCAACAAATAGCTGATTTACCAGCTACCACTAAGTCTTTTATTTAAAAGCGTTTAAATAATAAGCATATGAACGAATGGCGCTAGCATTTACCTTTAGATGTCTTTATCATTACGCATGCCAAAGCATTGATATCGCGAGTTGATGTGGCGGCAACAAATGTGCTCTCGTGGTGAAATGGATATCACGTGGCCCTCCGGAGGCTGAGTTGTAGGTTCGATCCCTACCGAGAGCGCCATTTGCATTCCTCTAATACACTTGCTAACTTTTAGTATTATCCTTTAAAAAATATTCAACATGACTTATCTACCAATTAAATGTGGCGACTACGATCAGCTTGAGCTTTATTGCATGCGTGCAAATAAAGTGGCTATCACATTAGATACCCAAACCTTAGTGGGTGTTGCTAAAACCTTAGAAAATATTAAAGGCGAAGGCGAGTTTTTGGTGCTGCAAGAGCCAACAAACAAAATAATAAAAATACGGCTAGATAAAATTAAAACGATTTCACTCGCTTAGTTTGTAGCTATTTATTACTAGTAAAAACTTTAAAAGTAGACATTTAAGGTTAAAAAGTGCTATTTAAGAGACACGCCTTATAATTGTAGAACCTCCCACACTTATGCTTATCACTTTACCTATATCTGAGCTTGTCCCTGGCATGTTTGTTGACAATGTTACCAAGCAGCATGAAAGCATTAGTAGTATAAAAATCAAAACCAGTGGACTAGTGCGTGATAAGTCAATAATTAAGCGTTTAGTAACAGAAGGGGTGCTAGAGCTACTCATTGATTTTACTAAAAGTGATGTTGAGATACCCGCCAAATACAAACCGAAAAATAAAGCTAAAGTAGCTAGCAGCCAAGAAAAGCCAGCTAAAGCTGCTCTCGCTATATCGGTAGAGCAAGAGTTTGCAAAAGCGAGCGTAAGCTATGAGCAGCATAATCGCAAAATACAGGCTTTATACGGTGACTTAACAGCAGGGCTTGCGCTTAATATAAATGTGTTGGATGAAATTGCCGGTGAAATAGTGGCATCGGTATTTAGAAACCCCAATGCAATGACCATTCTTACCCGCCTTAAAGACAAACACAGCTATAATTGGCGTCATATGATCAACTGCGCCATTTTTGCAGCAGTATTTGCTAAATACTTAGGCTATGAAGAGCCTACTGTGCAGCAGCTTGCAATGGGGGCATTGCTGCATGATTTAGGACAGGCAAAGGTGCCGCAGGGTATATTATCAAAGCAGACTAAAGTCACTAATAATGAGTTTGCAGCAATAAAAAAACATGTTGTACAAAGTTTAGGTTTAGTTAAAGGCGAAAAAGGGATCACACCGTTAATGCTTGATATGATAGTGAATCATCATGAGCGATTAGATGGTTCGGGTTATCCGCGAGGCCTTAATGCAGAGAAATTAAGTCGCCCTGCACGTATAATGGCTATTGTAGATGTGTATGACGCGATAACAGCAGATAGGCCTCACCAAGTCGGTGACGAGCCAATAAACGCACTGCGTTATTTGCTCGCTAACAAACAACTGTTTGACGCTGAATTAGTACAACACTTTATTAAATGTTTGGGTGTGCATCCGGTAGGTACTATTGTAAAGCTGACCAATGAACGTTTAGCACTGGTACTTGAGGGCAATAACCTTAATCCCATTAAACCTAAAGTTAAACTATTTTATAATGCGAAGCATGGCCACCATGTTACGCCAAAAGATATTGATTTGAGCGACCTGAGCCAAGAGCTTAAAATTATTGCCAGTGTTAAGCCCCTTGATTATCAGATTAACTTGTCTCGTTTATTAAAAGAGCACTTACTTTTATAGCGTTAGTACATTTGCGTTTTTGGCTTTGTTTAGCCGAAATAAACGCACCTAAAAAGCAACTTGCCATTAATATTAACCACAATAAAGTACCAAGCTCTACATGCAGCGCTAAACAGCAAAATGTTAGCGAGATTAATGCACAAGTAATAGCCGCCAACCAAAAGTGATTAACTGGATTGTCACATTGCCCAGCACGAGTACACGCACAATAGTTTGCTTTATAAAAACAAAATACACTTGCGCCACAAAAAATAAGCCCAGTCAAAATAAGTAAAATGCTCACCGTTTTCTCTCATCATCGTTTTATAGAGAGTGTAGATTGCAGCGCATTTCAAGTCAATTCAAATGAGAATCAATTACAATTAGAGCTTGTGCTCTAATAGCACACTTCTAGTCCGATGAGTTTTAATAAGTTGTTAAATGGTCGTTAAAAAACGTGTTTTTTACTGTTTTTTGACGTGTTTGTAGAGTTTTTTATAAAAAATTAATGTAGTGTGATCAGGTTTGAAATCCTAATAACAACACACATAGCTACCCAAACAATAAGTTTGGTTAAGGAAACAACAATGAAATTTACTAAAACTTTAATCGCAGCGTCGCTGGTACTTGTTTCAGCAGATAGTTTTGCTGCAGCATTTCAGTTATCTGAGCAAAATGCCTCAGGACTCGGTCGCGCCTATGCAGGTGAAGCTTCAATCGCAGACGATGCGTCTGTAGTAGCTCGTAACCCAGCATTAATGTCACTATTTAAAGAAAAACAAATATCAGTGGCGGGTATTGCTGTACTTCCTGATGTAAGCTTAAAAGGCACTGATACAAATAACGGTTTAGATCCAAGCGTGCTAAATAATGACAGCATCGCTCCTAATGCAATTGTACCTGCGGGTTACTTTACCATGCCAGTTAACGATAAAGTGTCAGTTGGCTTTGGTGCATTTTCTAACTTTGGCTTAGCCACAGAATTTAATGGTGACTATGCTGCAGGCCAAATAGCTGGTGAAACAGAAATTGTAACAGTTAACTTCAATGCCAGCGTTGCTTATAAAGTAACAGAGCAATTTAGTTTTGGTATTGGCTTAAACTATATTTATGCAGATGCAACGATAATTCGAAAAGTGGGTGCGAACCCTAATATTCCAGCTTCAACTGATGCGGTTCACTTAGAAGGTGACGATACTGGTTTAGGTTTAAATTTAGGCTTAATGTATCAACTTGATGAAAACAGCCGCTTTGGTTTTAACTACCGCAGCGAAACCGATATTACTTTTGAGGGGACTTTCTCAAGCGCAGCTAAATTATTACCTGAAATGCCAGGTTCTGTTGAAATTACACTACCAGCTATTGCTGAATTTTCTGGTTCTCATCAGTTAGATGAAAAGCTTGGTTTACACTACAGTGTAATGTGGACAGGTTGGAGCAGCTTTGACAAGTTAGAAGCAAAAGTAAACGGACCAGCAGGTGAGTTTACAGGATTTGAGAAAGAAGAAAATTT
This sequence comes from Pseudoalteromonas sp. 20-MNA-CIBAN-0454, assembly GCF_040308685.1. Taxonomy (NCBI): domain Bacteria; kingdom Pseudomonadati; phylum Pseudomonadota; class Gammaproteobacteria; order Alteromonadales; family Pseudoalteromonadaceae; genus Pseudoalteromonas; species Pseudoalteromonas sp. 20-MNA-CIBAN-0454. Next base: position 23,855 of record NZ_JBEOOB010000039.1, read on the forward strand.
CTCAGATTCTATGCGCTACGCAATAGGTTCTGATTACCAGTACAGTGAAAACCTATTATTACGTGCCGGTGTTGCGTTTGATGAGTCACCAGCGGATAAAAACCATATGTCGATTTCTATCCCAGATACAGACCGCTTTTGGTTCTCGTTTGGTGGTAACTACGCAATTGATCAACATTCAGACTTTGATTTAGGTGTGAGTGTACTACGTGGTAAAACACAAAACTTCACTGAAAAAGATAATTCACAGCAAGAATGGTCTTTTGAATCAAAAGGTCATGCATTGCTAGTTGGTGCTCAGTACAACTATAAGTTTTAATGCTTGCCTAGAGCCTAGAGCCTAGAGCCTAGAGCCTAGAGCCTAGAGCCTAGAGCCTAGAGCCTAGAGTCAAAAAAAGCCGCGCTATGTAATTACATAGCGCGGCTTTTTAATGCCTATATAAATGTTCCGGGCTAATGCCCGGAAACTAAATTATAAGCTTTCTATTTTTGCTTTTTGCTCAAGTAGCTTAGTTTTAGCATCGCTAAACTCAGCTAGTTTGGCATTTTCTTTAGCAAGTACAGCTTCTGGTGCGTTGTTAACAAACTTTTCGTTAGCGAGTTTATTTTGCACTTGTGCTAGGCCTTTTTCGGCTTTTTCGAGTTGTTTATTAATACGTGAAAGCTCGGCTTCTACGTCAATTAAACCCGCCATTGGGATCATAATTTCAAGATTACCAACATAAGACGCTGCACACGCAGGCGCATCATCTTTATTTTCGAGCATGGTGAACTCTTCAATTTTTGCAAGTGATGCTAAAAATGAGTTGTTCTCCTCAATGCGGCGCACGTCGTCGCTCGAAGCATTTGCAAGTAATACGCTAAGCGGCTTGCTTGGGCTAATGTCCATTTCACCACGAATGTTACGAATTGCTAAAATGAATTGTTTAACCCACTCTAAATCGTCCATTGCTTTGGCATCAACGCTAGCTGCATTATAAACAGGGAATGGTTGTATCATAATACTGGTGTTCTCTGTTTCAAGGCCTGCAAGTGGTGCTACACGTTGCCAAATAGTTTCGGTGATGTATGGCATCATTGGGTGCATTAAACGCAACAAGCTTTCAAGTACGGTAATTAGTGTATTACGTGTACCGCGTTGCTGTGCTTCACTGCCTTTAAATAATACCGGTTTAGTTAGTTCTAAGTACCAATCGCAAAATTGGTGCCAAGTAAACTCGTACAGGGTGTTAGCAGCTAAGTCAAAGCGGTAATTATCTAAATGCTCAGTATAACTTTTAACAGTTGACTCAAATTGGCCTAAAATCCAACGATCGGCTAACGACAACTCTTTTTGTGCATCGGTTGCAAAACCACAGTCTTGCTCTTCTGTGTTCATTAATACGTAACGACTCGCGTTCCATAGTTTGTTACAGAAGTTACGGTAGCCTTCAAGGCGGTTCATATCCCAGTTAATATCGCGACCGGTAGAAGCCATTGCTGCAAGCGTAAAGCGAAGGGCATCGGTGCCGTGTGCTTCAATGCCGCCAGCGAATACTTTGCGGGTATCTTTTTCGATTTTAGCCGCTAATTTTGGCTGCATCATGTTACCAGTACGCTTTTGTACTAACTCTTCAAGTTCAATGCCGTCAATCATGTCCAGTGGGTCAAGTACGTTACCTTTTGACTTAGACATTTTATCGCCGTTGTCGTCACGTATTAAACCAGTTACATACACGGTTTTAAACGGCACTTGTGGTTTACCATTTTCGTCTTTTATAAAGTGCAGCGTCATCATGATCATACGCGCAACCCAGAAGAAAATAATATCAAAACCAGTTACCAGCACGTCAGACGGGTGGAAGGTTTTTAAATCATCAGTGTTTGCAGGCCAACCTTGAGTTGAGAACGTCCAAAGCGCTGATGAGAACCAGGTATCAAGTACGTCTTCGTCTTGGCTTAGTGTTACGCTGTCTGCAATGTTATTTTCGCGGCGTACTTCAGCTTCATCGCGACCAACAAATACGTTGCCTTCGCTGTCGTACCAAGCTGGAATGCGGTGGCCCCACCAAAGCTGGCGTGAAATACACCAATCTTGTACGTCGTTCATCCACGAAAAGTACATGTTTTCGTATTGTTTAGGTACAAATTGAATGTCGCCGTTTTTAACCGCTTCTTTAGCCGGCTCTGCAAGAGGTGCAACACGTACATACCATTGGTCGGTAAGCAGTGGCTCAATTACCACACCCGAGCGGTCGCCGTAAGGAACGGTTAAACCATGATCTTCAATTTTTTCAAGTAAGCCTAGTTCTTCAAATTCAGCTACAATCGCTTTACGCGCAGCAAAACGGTCAAGCCCGTGTAGGCGCTCAGGAATTGGTGCATCAAACTCAAGTTCTTTGCCATCAAAGCTGTAGGTTTCGCCTTGAGTAAGAATAGCGGCGTCTTTATCGAAAATGTTGATCATCGGCATTTTGTGACGCTTGCCTACTTCGTTATCGTTAAAGTCGTGCGCTGGGGTTATTTTTACACAGCCCGTACCTTTATCTTTATCGGCATGTTCATCGGCTACAATTTTAATACGGCGATTAACAATGGGTAATAAAATCTCTTTACCGATTAAATCTATGTAGCGTTCGTCATCAGGGTTTACTGCAACGCCCGAGTCGCCCAGCATGGTTTCTGGACGAGTTGTTGCTACTACTATGTAGTCTTTACCATCTTGAGTTTTAACACCGTCGGCTAGTGGGTAACGTAAGTTCCACATGTGGCCTTGCTTGTCTTTGTTTTCAACTTCAAGATCAGAAATAGCAGTGTGTAATTTAGGATCCCAGTTTACTAGGCGTTTGCCACGGTAAATTAGGTTTTCTTTATGCAGGCGTACAAACACTTCTTTAACGGCTTCAGATAGGCCATCGTCCATGGTAAAACGTTCACGATCCCAATCAACCGATGCGCCAAGGCGACGAAGTTGTTTAGTGATTGTGCCGCCAGATTCTTTTTTCCATTCCCAGATTTTATTAATAAAATCTTCGCGACCTAAATCGTGGCGTGTTTTGCCTTCCTCAGCATGCAGCTTACGCTCAACCAACATTTGCGTTGCAATACCTGCGTGGTCAGTACCTACTTGCCATAATGTGTTGTTACCTTGCATACGCTTAAAGCGCGTTAAGGTATCCATTATGGTGTCTTGGAAAGCGTGGCCCATGTGTAAGCTACCAGTGACATTTGGCGGCGGGATCATAATTGAATACGGGACGCCTTGGCCAGATGGTTTAAAGTAGCCTTTTTCTTCCCAGCCTTGGTATAGAGACTGTTCAATATCTTGCGGATTGTAGGTTTTATCCATTACACAGAACCTTAAATAAGTACTTAAATTAGTTGGTTAGCTATTTTACTAAAAGTGTTTTTAGTTATTAATATCTTGCGTGGTGATGTTAGCACCGAGTTGGCGTAGCTTTTTAAAACGCTCACGAGCTGCTTGTTTAGCAACGGCTTCTACGGGTACAAAATCAAAAACTTGGTTAAAGCGGCGAATAAAATCCGGTAAGTTATTAGCCAAGTTAATTAAAACTTTACGATTGCCAACAGGGGGCGTAGTACCAATTTCTACCGGTGCGCCGCCTTTTGGGCCTTCACCTTGTAGGTTATGAGGTACAAAACTGTCGGGATCAAATGCCCAAAGTGTTTCATCAATGGCAAAGGCGGTATTTTCGTTATCTACACAAATAAATACACGTTGGCCAAGCCGATACTGATCAGCGGCAATTTGAGCCGCCAAAGCCAAATGATCATCAGGCTTAGCCAGCGACTCATCTTGTTGCTTTAGAACGAAAAATTGGGCGTTCATGTTCATTGTATCGGGGTTTCCCATGACATTGAATGTGTAGCTAGTTAATACACATAAATTAAGAGGCTGATTTTGCCATATAACGGGTTTTGCTTCAATTAATACCCAAATAAATAAGGCGCCAAACGGCGCCTTAATAAGTAGCTAAGCGGTATGCTTAATCTTGAGCAGCTTCGTTTACGCCGGCTCTGTTTAATAAATATTGAGTAAGCATAGGAACAGGGCGGCCTGTTGCGCCTTTTTTAGCGCCACTGCGCCATGCCGTGCCTGCAATATCTAAATGTGCCCAGTTGTACTTTTTAGTAAACTTAGATAAAAAACACGCTGCGGTAATAGTACCAGCTGCACGGCCCCCTAAGTTAGTAAAGTCGGCAAATGGGCTCTCTAGTTGATCTTGATAGTCGTCCCATAGCGGTAGTTGCCATGCACGGTCGCCACTTTGCTCCGATGCTTTTAACAACTCATGCGCGAGCGGATTATGGTTAGAGAGTAAACCGGTTGCATGTGCGCCTAGTGCTACAATACAAGCACCTGTTAATGTGGCTACATCAATAACGGTTTCTGGCTCAAAACGCTCTACATAGGTTAGTGCATCACATAATACTAAGCGCCCTTCGGCATCAGTATTTAATACTTCAACGGTTTGTCCCGACATAGTGGTTAAAATGTCACCTGGGCGATATGCATTTGGCCCCGGCATATTTTCGCAGCCGGCTAAAATACCAATCACGTTAATAGGTAACTGCATTTGTGCCAGTGCACGCATTGCACCAATAACACCTGCAGCACCGCCCATGTCGTATTTCATTTCGTCCATGCCTTCGCCAGGTTTTAATGAAATACCGCCCGAATCGAAGGTTAAGCCTTTACCAACTAATACGATAGGAGCTTGATCATCTGCGCCGCCTTTGTAGTTAATTACCGACATAACCGATTCGTTCACACTACCGCGACCAACAGCTAAGTAAGAGTTCATACCTAGCTCAGCCATTTGCTCTTCGCCGATTAGATCAACAGTAATGTTGTCAAAATTAGTTGCTAGCTGTTGTGCTTGCTCGCCTAAATACGCAGGGTTACAAATATTAGGTGGCATATTTGCTACGTCTTTACACAGCTTACTACCGGCAGCAATAGCTAAACCATGCTCAATAGCGCTTTCGCCTATAGTTAGCTCGCGACGCGTTGGAACATTAAACACCATTTTACGCAGTGGACGACGTGGGTCTACTGTTTTACTTTTTAGTTGATTAAAGGTGTATAAACAATCTTGGGTGGTTTCTACTGCTTGGCGCACTTTCCAGTAGGTATCGCGACCTTTAACGTGTTGCTCTGTTAAAAAGCATACCGCTTCCATAGAGCCGGTGTCGTTTAAGGTATTAATTGTTTTAGAAATAATTTGTTTATATTGCTTATCGTCAAGCTCGCGCTCTTTACCACACCCTACAAGCAATATGCGCTCGCTTAAGATGTTTGGTACATGATGCAATAATAAAACTTGGCCCGGCTTTCCTTCTAGGTCACCTCGGCGAAGTAAATTTGAGATATAACCATCACTGATTTTATCGAGTTGTTCACCAATGGGGGATAACCGACGAGGCTCGTATACACCAACTACAATACATGCGCTACGTTGTTTTTCTGGGCTACCACTTTTTACGTTAAATTCCATTGTCACTCCTGATTTTGAGTCATCTTTAGAAGCTAAGCAGAAACTAAAAATATTTTTAGTCTTATATACCTAAATTATTTAGGTGTAGCTCTAATCTTAGCTGATTTTGCCCGACTCTTACTGTGTAATTGAACTTTATCTGCTTAAGGGTCACTAATGCAACATTATATCGTGTTGTTAGGTAGGATAATTAATTTTCATGGCTTATAATATTAGATCTATACTCGGCAACGCTGAGTAAAATCATGACTAACTATAAACTTTCACTATTGCAGTGACACACCATGTTTAACAGGGGCGACTATTGCTTATTTTTCGTTATTTGACTGCTGAGGTTTTAAAATCGCAGGTCGCCGTATTTTTAACTTTGATGACCATTTTTTTGTCGCAAAAGTTAGTTAGTATTTTAGGCGATGCCTCTGAGGGCAGTATTCCTGCTAAATTAGTGCTATCGATGATCGCACTTAAATTGCCACAGTTAGCCTCGTTAATTTTACCATTGAGTATATTTTTAGGCATAATTTTGGCCTACAGCCGTATCTACGCCGATAGCGAAATGACCGTGCTTAAAGCCTGTGGTGTAAGTGAATGGTATGTGGTTAGAGTGACGCTTATATCAAGTGTGGGGTTGGCTATTTTAGCCGCCGCGCTCACTATGCATGTTGCCCCTTGGGCAAGCGAGCAAGAGTATCAATTAAAAGAGCAAGCTAAAGCCGATGCGGGATTATCTGCATTAAGGGCAGGTCGCTTTCAGCAAACCGGTAACGAAAAAGCCGTGGTGTTTATTCATAACATTGAAAACGGTGGAAAAGAGCTTAATAAAGTATTTGTAGCGCAACTCCCCGATAGCGAAAAAGACAACCTTGCACGCCTAGTTTATGCAGAGCAAGGAGTTGTAGTTGAAGCGCAAAATGGCGAACAACAACTCGTTCTTAGCGACGGCAAACGCTATGAAACTGATGGCTTAACGCCAGCGCTCAATTTAACCGAGTTTGACGGTTATAGTGTACAAATACGTGAGCAAGAAATAGAGCACCAACGCCGTAAATTAGAAGCAATTCCTACTAATCAATTGTTGGCACTTAACACTCCAGAGGCAACCGCGCAGTGGCAATGGCGTATTGCTATACCGCTTTCTATTCCACTGCTGACACTATTAGCAGTACCGTTAAGTGTGGTTAATCCACGCCAAGGTAAATTTGCTAAGTTAGTGCCGGCAATTAGTTTGTACTTAGGTTATTTTATTTTACTTAACGCTGCTAAATTTGCTGTTGAAGATGGCAAAATACCTCCCTCTATTGGCCTTTGGTGGATTCACTTAAGTGCCTTATTTATTGGCGGACTATTAATAATTAAAGGGCGACCACTTGGCGCTTGGCTTAAAGCGGTAATTACTAAGCGGGAGTTGGGCGCATGATGAAAACCCTTGATTGGTATTTAGGTCGCAGCATTTTACAAACCACCGGCTTTGCATTATTGGTACTGGTAGGCATTAGCACCTTAATTAAATTTATCGACCAGTTAAAGTCAGTTGGCCGTGGTAGTTACGATTTAATGACCGCGATGCTCTACACGCTTTACACAATACCGGGCGATTTAGTGGTGTTTTTTCCGATGGCCGCGCTCATTGGTGGCTTAACTGGGTTAGGAGCGCTTGCCTCAAACAGCGAGCTGGTGGTAATGCACGCTGCAGGTATGTCGCGCTTACAAATTATAAGCTCGGTAATGAAAACCGCCGTATTTATGGCGCTATGTATGATGGCATTAGGCGAGTGGGGAGTACCCGAGGCGCAATTACAAGCTAAAGAAATGCGTAACCAGGCAATTCATGGTGGCGATGTTTTTAATGCGCAAAAAGGCGTATGGGCAAAAGACGGCAATAACTTTATAAATATAGAAGATGTAGATCAAAATGGTAAATTAAATGGTGTACATATGTACCACTTTGATCAGTCGCTATCGCTTACACAAATAACGAAGGCAAAAGATGCGCTAAGTCGCGAAAACGGCTGGTTACTGCGCGGCGTCAATAAAGTAAAAATAAGTGATGAGCTTATTACCACAGAGCAAGTGCCTGAGGAGTTTTACCCATCACAACTTACTGCTGAAAAGCTGGGTGTGGTATCGGTTAAACCTGAGTCGCTGTCGTTTACTGGGTTATGGTCTTACTTAGACTATTTAGAGCAAAACGATCAAGATACCAGCACCTATGAACTCGCGCTTTGGCGCAAACTTATGCAGCCAATATCTATCGCTGTAATGTTGCTAGTTGCACTGTCGTTTATATTTGGCCCGTTGCGTACCGTCACTATGGGTGCACGTATTATAATGGGCGTAGTTACGGGTATAGTGTTTCATCTAACCAACGAAATATTTGGTCCTGTGGTTATGGTGTATCAAATACCTGCGTTTATTGGCGCTGTAGTGCCTAGCATTATATTCACCGGCTTTGCTGCTTACTTAATGAATAAACGCGCATAAAACTAGTTATAAAAAGGTAGTTACAAAAATACCTTGAAACAAAAAAGCGTGGCTACTTTATAAAAGTGCCACGCTTTTTTGTGCTTATAAATTACAGTGTATTACTTTTAATTAATCAAGCTCACGGTAAATACGCTTGTTTTCTTCTTTGGTGAGTGCAATAACTTCGGTTTTAGAAAGGTAATCTTGCAAAGCTTTTTTATTTTTAAAATCAACCAATACCACTAAATTACCTAAACCAAGTAATGCACTAACACTGCGAATTATTGCTTGCGGCCAGCTAATAAGTTGCCCATCTAGAGTTTGTACTTTTAAGCGCCATGCGCGCATGCCAATGGTTTGCCCGCTTTTAGTCCAAAAATAAGCAAAAAAGAATACGTTTACTCCAACAAACAACGCACTTCTAATACCAGAGAGTAACGTGGAGTCTTGTATTAAAGCAGCAGGATCGTCAGTTTTAACTATCATATCTAAAGACGTTAGTAGCTGAATGACTGCAAAGTAGAGTATGGCAGTAAGCATAGATAAAGAAATTACGACCAAGGCATCATAAATTAACGACGCCAAACGACGCCAAAAGCCAGCTCGTGGAAATTCATTCAACATAAATATACTCTCACTATTAATATGCGCGCTAGTTTAGCAAATAGGCTGGTAAATACTACCTCTTCAGTAAGGCATTAAAGCGCTGCGCAGAGTTAAATGTTAATGGTTGCTTAATTGTTAAGCGGTTGATTGTACTTATGTCATAAAACGCTTGCCGCTACCTTTATTGATTGTATAATGCTTAGCATAGAGACGAAGGCAGTTTTATAAACCTAAGCTCTAAAGTGGTTTTTCTTTATCTTCTGGTATTTAGAAGGTTAAAGAAAAATTATGCCAGCGTGATGAAATTGGTATACATGGGGGATTCAAAATCCCCTGCCGAAAGGCGTGCCGGTTCGAGTCCGGCCGCTGGTACCACTTTTTATAGCCCCGATCAAATTGGTCGGGGTTTTTTTATGCCTACAGAAAAGTGTAAA
>NZ_JBEOOB010000040.1:0-32107 GCF_040308685.1 Pseudoalteromonas sp. 20-MNA-CIBAN-0454
TCCACGATGTGTGAAAAAGAAACCATCTAAATATCCGTATAAAAAAAAGCCAGTCAGTGTTAACTGACTGGCATTAGGGTGTAAACCGTGGTTTATTCTCTAACGAAGCGGGTCAAGGTTCTGCGCCTATAGCGCATGCTTCGGCAAAAGCTGATGAGCCAGTATCAGAGGGTATAGTATCTATCCTAGAACCTTTTATCGATACCATTATTATTTGTACGCTTACGGGGTTGGTTATTTTATCCTCGGGGGTGTGGAATGAAAAATTTCAAACTCATTTTGAGCGCTCGGCTATGAGTATTATTAAAGGCGATTACACAGAAGAAAACCAAACACAGCGCGAAGACCTCTATAAATATCTTAATGGTCAAAAAAGTAATATAGAGACGTTTACCGGCAATATTGAAGTGGTTAATGGTGAGGCATTGAGTACAGGTTTTACGGTACTACATTCACGCTCAATTGCAGAGGATGTACGCTTTGGTATTACTGAAAAGCACAAATACACAGGTGTTATAGAAGTAATAGATGGCATGCCAACAGATGACAGCATTAGTTTAGTGGGCAAATCATTGGTACATTCAGCAGAGCTAACTACCAAGGCTTTTAAACGTGGTTACTTTGGCGATAGTGGCCAGTACATTGTATCAATAGGCTTATTGCTGTTTGCGTTCTCTACTGCCATTGCTTGGTCGTACTATGGAGATCGCGCAATGATTTACTTATTAGGGCATCGCTCAGTAATGCCGTATCGCGTATTTTATGTGGCTGCATTCTTTTGGGCATCGTTCGCCGATACCACCTTGGTATGGAAGTTAGCGGCAGTGGCTATTGTTGTAATGACACTACCTAACTTAATTGGCATTATGTTATTGCGTAAAGAGATGAAAGAATCGGTAGATGACTACTGGGTCAAATTCAAAAAAGACAACGAGAAATAAAACAAGTACAATAAAGGCGCCGCAAGGCGCTTTTTTTATGCGTAGTATGGAGAGATGTATGGCGATTATCCGTTGCCCTAAATGTGCCAAATCAATATCAGATAAACACGCGCAATGTCCGCATTGCGAAAGTAACGTTGCCGACTTAAATAATGAGCAAGTTCAACAGCTTCAACGTGAGCAGCGAATTAAAAAACAGCAAATGTTTATAACTCACTCATTTTTAGCACTTATCCTATTTTTAGGCGGTTTTTTCTGTTTGTACTTCTTACAACCGCAAGAAAAAACACCTCAGTGGTATGCTTACACCATCGCTATTGGCGTGGGGTGTATTTGGTACCTTATTAATCGTATTATTTTAGTGACTCTAAAAAAGAAAAAATGACATGAATATCGACAATCTTGTACAAAATATTACCCCAGAATTATTTGAACGTTTGCAATACGGAGCAGCAACTGGCAAATGGCCAGATGGCACTCCTTTATCAGATGAACAAAAACAGCAAACAGTGCAGTTAGTTATGTTGTATCAAGCAAAAGTTGCTCAATCGAATGAGCAATTTACTATTGGTGCAAATGGCGAAATGGTGCAAAAAACAAAAGCACAACTGCAAAAAGAATTTAACTCAGATAACGAAATAGCTAGGTTTAGTGAACATGATCTTTAAACACCTTTTTACGCCAAAATGGAAACACCCAAAGCTGCAAGTACGTCTAGACGCAATCGAAAAATTAGATGTACAACGCGACGCAATAATTTTAAGCACTTTAGCGCTGGAAGATAGCTCAGCAGAAATTCGTCGTAAGGCACTGCAAAAAGTAAACGACTTGCCACTGTGGTGGAAAGCTTATAAACAAGATCAAGCATTAAAAGATATTGCTGAACAACAAATATCTACCGCTGTTTTAAGTAGCGAAAGTACACTGTCGCCGCAAATTAAAAGCGAATATATAGAGCGTTTTGCACCAGTAAAAACCCTTGAAAAACTTGCCTTTGCAGAAAAAGAGTTGCAAGTGCGGGTTAAGTTACTAAAGCGCCTAGGAAACCCTAAACTAATAGAAAAAGCCTTTAAAGAGGGCAGCGAAGAGTTACAAGCGCAACTAGTTGAGCTGGTTATTACCCACCAGTTAACTAAACCATTATTAAAGCATGCACAAAACAGTGCTAAAACAGCGCTTAACACGCATTTAGAAAACGAGCGTTTAGCAATTGAAATGCCAGCGCAAGTTGAGGGGGAAACCCGTGTTATTTTAGCCAAGCTAAATGCTTTGCGCGATAAAAATGATTTTGCATTAGTAAACCCAAAAGCCGGTGAGTTAATGGCGCAATGGCAAGCCTTAGAGCTTAAGTGGCTTAGCACCGAGCAAGTAAAACTGCTAAACGAAAAGTACAGCACAATTACCGAAAAGCTAAATGCCCATATTGCACAGCTTCGCAGTGAGCACGAAAAAGAGCAGCAATTACTTGCACTACAACAGCGTCAACTGTTGGCATTAGCAACGCTTGAAGCTTTAAGTGAAGAAATTGAAAATGCATTACAACTTGGCCTAGAAACGCCAGAGCAAATTCAGCAAGATTGGCTTGATGCAAAAGTAGCGCAGGCTCAACAAGCAATAAATGAAACAGAGTTAGCCAATAACCCGCAATCAAAGCAGGTTATTAATAAGTTAGAAAAGTCATTTACTCAAGTAGCTAAATTACCTGAGCTAACGTCTGCTATTAAAGATTATAAGCTGGCATTTGCTGCACTGTGTGAAATAAAACCAGCAGCCGATTTAGCCCAATACGACGAAAGCCTAGCTGCATTTAATAGTGGTTTTAAAGCAGCGCGTAATCATCTAAATATATTAGATAGTGCATTGCAAGGTACGTTTAAAACACAACTTAATGCGCATAAAAAGCAATTTTTAGTGCCAATGAACGAGTTGATAAAACCGCTTGAAAAAAATCAAAGCCAAGCTAAACGCAAAGCCCGTGATGTAAAGCGCCTAATAGAAGAAGGTCGTTTTAACGTTGCATTTGGTGTGTTTAAAGGCTTTGAAGAGTTATTTAATACCTTAACTGAGCAGTATCAGCAACCACTTGTAAGCTTAAAAACCGATTTAGAAGCGCAGCTAGCTGACGCCAAAGATTGGCAAAAATATGCTGCAGCACCAAAGCGCGAAGCATTACTTGAAGAAGTTAGCACGCTCGCTTTAGAGGAGTGCGTAGATCCCCAGCAACGGGCTGATCAAGTTAAAGTGTTGCGTAAACGTTGGAATGAGCTTGGCCGCTTAGATACAGACGAAGAAAAGCAACAAGGTGAGCAATTTGATCAAAAAATCGAATTATTGTTTGCACCTTGCCGTAACTATTTTGCAGAGCAAGAAGTACAACGTGAAGCGTCAAAAGCGCAGCGCGAAAGTATTATTGCTGACATGCATGCACTGCACTTACTCGCAACTGACGAGCAGGGTTTTGATTGGAAGCAGTTTGAAAGCCAATACAATCGTTTAAACAAAGCATGGCGTAGTGTGGGTAAAGTTGACCCTAAAACGTACCGTGTATTAAACGATCGTTATAAAAACGAGCAGCAGCGTGTGCTAGCGGCGTTAAATGCGTTTCATAAAGGCAATGCGGTACTTAAAAATGCATTAGTAGAGCAAGCGCAGCAATTATCACAAAGTGATGACCTAGCAGCAGCATGCCAAGAGCTAAAACAATTACAGCAGCAGTGGCAAGCAATTGGCTTTGCCGGCTTAAAAGCTGAAAATGCCTTATGGCAAAAATTTCGTCAATTTAACGACGAAACTTTTACTAAACGCAGTAGCGAGTTTGAACAGCAAAAGTTAGATCAAAGCGAAAACGACAAGCAAGTAGTCGCTGAGCTTAACGAACTTGAATTGGCGCTGGGTCAAATTAACGAAAAAGCGCAATTACACGACTTAGAAACTAAAGTTAAAGGGTATACCCAGTTTAAGTCACTATCGCCAAAAGTAACGTCGTTACTTAGCGCCATAGAAGAGAAGCTTGCAGGGCTAACGAGCAAAGCCGAACAAGCTAATTTAGTGGCCTTATTTAACGCTCTTGAAAATAATGAAGCGATACCGAGCCAGTACCAAGCTGCACTTAAAACATCACTTAGTAGCGCACAGTTACTTACTAGAATGGAAATTTTAGCTAATGTAAGTAGTAATGATGCAATGCAAAGAATGGCAGAGCAAGTTGCCATGTTAGATGATAAGCATCGTGGCGAACATGCAGATATAAGCTATTATTTAAAGCAGTTGTTAGCGCTCAGTGAAGGTTCAGTTGATGCTGACACACTAGCACGGCTAAAGGCTGTTTTTACAGCTTAGTGTAGTTACACCTAATAGAGTATTACTCTTTTAAAAGCCGCTCGTAAGCGGCTTTTTTATACCCATCACTTATAATAATTTAGAGAGTTTTTTATGAAAATATTATTTATTATTGCCGCATTATTTTTAACTGCATGTAACGCTACACAAGGAATGTCTGTTTATTCATTTACTAACGCCGACGTGGAGTCGTTATTAACAAAACAGCTTCCTAAATTAAGCGAACAGGTAAGTTTAATGGGATTACCAGTAGAGTTTGATGTAAACGATGTGAGTGTAAATATTGGTCCAGAAAATCGTGATGTTGTAGTGTTAGGCGCCGATTCAAGCGCTAACATTAGTGCTTTTGCATTAAAATACCCAGTACGCTTAAAGCTGCAAATAGAAGGTAGCCCATTTTACGACAGCGAGAAAAAAGCGGTGTTTTTACGTAATATAAAATTACTAGATTCGAGTGTTGATGCTGGTGGTTTTAAAGGTAATTTAGGTGCGCTAGACGAACAAGCTATGGATATTATTAACCGCTTTTTAGCTGTAAACCCAGTGTATGAGCTAAATATGAACGATCCTAAAATGGCCTTGCTAAGTAAACTACCACTTGATATGAAAGTGGTTGCAGGCGCTATAAAATTGGTTCCACGCCTTTAAGTTAGTTGTAAATAAAGTCTAGTTAGCATAATAAGGTAACTAGGCTTTATTTTTTGTCATAAATTTTTGTATTTTCGTAATTCTATTGTCACTCCCTTCCTCCAGCGCTATTAATTACTAATAATAATTTTTGCAGTGCACTTTTTGAATTAAATTGTCATAATGATCGCGATATTTCGCGAGGGCTATTTTATGATAAAACAATTTTTAAACGATCCTAGTTTATTACTCAACGCAGTGGGCGAAGGAATTTATGGCTTTGATCTGTCGGGTAATGCCGTGTTTGTTAACCCTGCGGCCGAGCGCATGACGGGCTGGAGTGCAGAGACACTATTAGGTAAAAAAATTCATCAATACCATCATCATACTCATGCCGATGGCACGCCTTATCCAGCCGACGAATGCCAAATATATTGCACCATGTTTGACGGTAAACGCCGTGAAGTGAAAAACGAAGTTTTTTGGCGCAAAGATGGCAGCTCTTTCCCTGTTGAGTACACATCGACACCAGTTTATCGAAATAATGAATTGATAGGTGCTGTAGCGGTATTTCGCGATATTTCTCAGCAGCAACAAACACAAAATGCATTACAAGATGCACTTGCACAAGTAAAACATTTGAGTGAACAGTTACAAGATGAAAATAATTATTTAATAGCAGAATTAAACGAAGATTGGCAAGACTCTGGCTTAGTAGGTAAAAGCCACGTGTTTCAAACCATGTTAGAGCAAATTAAGTTAGTGAGCGAAACCGATACCACAGTGCTTATTTTAGGCGAAAATGGTACAGGTAAAGAGCTGGTTGCCCGAAACCTATACAGATTAAGTAAGCGTAATAAACAGCCCTTTATAAAAGTGAACTGCGCAGCATTTACGCCAAGCTTATTAGAGTCAGAGCTGTTTGGCCATGAGAAAGGCGCGTTTACTGGTGCTAATGAGCGCCGTAAAGGGCGTTTTGAACTAGCCGACAAAGGTACCTTATTTTTAGATGAAATAGCAGAGCTGCCGCTTGAAGCGCAAAGTAAGTTGCTTAGAGTGTTGCAAGAGCAAGAATTTGAACGTGTTGGGGCAAGCAATACATTAAAGGTAGATATTCGCGTTATTGCAGCAACTAACCGCGATCTATGGGAAATGGTGCAAAAAGGCAGTTTTAGAATCGATTTATACTATCGCTTAAATGTATTTCCTATAAAAGTGCCAGCGCTGAGAGAGCGCAAGGAAGATATTCCTTATTTATGTAGTAATTTAATAGTGCAGTTAAATAAACGTTTAACTAAGCAGCTTAAGGGATTAAGTAATAAGGCAATTTCTCAACTACAAGCTTATGACTGGCCAGGCAATATTAGAGAGTTACAAAATGTACTAGAGCGCGAGGCCATTTTATCTAAGCAAGCTATTTTACAATTAAGTCAGCCATTACAAGCAATATCACAAAGTACTATAAACCCAGCATTAACGCTCAATGAAATGCAAAAACAGCATATTATTACTGTGCTTAAGCTATCGGCTTGGCAAATATCGGGGAGTAAAGGTGCCGCTGCAAAACTTGGTATGCCAGAGAGTACCTTACGCTCTAAAATGCACAAGTTAGGGATTAGCAAGGTTTCGTGATATATCGCGAGGATCGCTTTATTTCGCGAGTTTGAGGTTTTCAATAATAAATAAATCACTTAAATATCAATGTAATGCCTTTGCTTTCAGTTTGGTCTGAAAGTTGCAAATACTTAACTAACATCCGTTATGATTAAGTAAGTACTATGAAGTTTGATATTAAAGAAGAAGATATGATCATCAAGCCCTACAAAAGCGAAGGGCCAATTTATATACGTGAGCAAAAAGGCTTTTTTCAACGTATACGCCGTAACTTAGGCTGGTTATTAATGCTTACGTTTATTGCAATACCGTGGATCCAATATAACGGCCAACAAGCGGTGCTATTAGATGTAGCAACGCAAAAGTTTACTATTTTCACTTTAACTTTATTCCCGCAAGATTTTATTATTGTAGCCATGTTGTTTATGGTGGGGGCCTTTGCGCTATTTTTTGTAACCAACTGGTTAGGCCGCGTTTGGTGTGGTTATACTTGCCCTCAAACTATTTGGATGTTGATGTTTTCGTGGGTTGAGCAACGCGTTGAAGGCACACGTAATCAGCGTATACAGCTTGATAAATCTGCATGGGGTTTTACCAAATGGCGTAAAAAGCTTACTAAACACAGTGCTTGGTTGGTGCTATCACTATTAACTGCCACTTCATTTTTAACTTATTTTATACCCGCAAAAACATTGTACTTAGAAATGCTTACTTTTGAGTGGTCGGGTATTACCAGCTTTTGGGTGTTTTTATTTGCTTTGTGTACATATGGTAACGCAGGATTTTTACGTGAAAAAATGTGTACTGTGGCGTGTCCGTATTCGCGTTTTCAATCGGTTATGTTTGATAAAGATACACTCGTGGTTACTTACGATAGCGCACGCGGTGAAAACCGTGGCCCACGTAAACGTAAGGCCGACCCAAAAGCACTTAACTTAGGTGACTGCGTAGATTGTAATTTATGTGTAGAGGTATGCCCAGCTGGAATAGATATTCGAAATGGTTTGCAATATGAATGTATAAACTGTGGCTTATGTATTGATGCTTGCGACGATACTATGAATAAATTTGGTTATGAAAAAGGGTTAATAAAATACGCTAGTGGAGAGCAAATGGCGGGTAAAAAAACCAACCCTTTTAGGCTTAAATTGGTTGGATATGGTGTTTTGACCTTGATGCTAATTGTAGCTATGTTTGCTTGGGTGGTACAAAGAACACCAATTGAAGCCTCGGTACTGCGCGATAGAGGCGCCTTGTACAGAGTAAATTATGAGGGTTTAGTAGAAAACCCTTATACGTTAACGATTATAAATAAAACCCAACAAACATTGCACTACACTATTGCTATATCAGGCTTAGCAGAGGCTAAATTAACTAGCCCAGATACAACACTAATTCAACCTGGAATGATGAGGCGTATACCCGTAACGGTGACTGCAGATGGCTTTGATATTTCAAACAAGGTAAGTAAAGTTAAATTTATTATTTTTGCAGAAGAAGATCCGAGCATTAGCATAACGAAAGATAGTTACTTTTATAAAAATTAAAAGTATAAAAATGCCCAAGCTAGTTTACCTACTTGGGCATTTTAATAGGATTATTAATTGTATATATTTAAACCCAGATCACAGATTAATTATGTAATCTAATGCGCTCGTAATTACGGCTACTTGCGCCAAAATACATTCTTCGTCACTTGCTGTAGGGCTATCTGGGTATACTTCAGTGGTGGTTACATAAGGTGCATTGGTAAAGCCCATACATAAACCTAATTCGCGAGCAGCGTAGTTGATCACCCCAAATTGCTCTTGTGGCACACCAATAAGCTGGTTATTTTCATCACTTGGGGCAATGTGGGTTACTTTTGCTACGCTATCAATAATGGCTTTTTGAAATGCAGCCTCAGGTTTAGTGCTATCGGCCACTAAATAAAAACCATCGGGAATATTCCAATTAGTATTTACTGTGCCTTCGCGTGCAGCTAGTGCCGGGCGAAACTCGCTGTTGTCGCTGTCGGTCGTTTCGTGCAAATCAATATGAGCAATTAAATCTAACTCAAGGGATTTTACATACGCCATAATCGCCGCCGACTCTTGCGCTGGGCTACCTTCATAAAATGAGCGGTTAGGATCAATGGCTTCTGGGTTCCAGCGGTTTATCGTTTCGTACCCCCAAGGGCTAATACAAGGTGCGATTACAATATTAAAATGCTGACTATATTTTTGCGCTGCCGTTTTTGCAAACCTAAGCGCGCCGTGTACGCCACTAGTTTCGTAGCCGTGTACACCACCGGTAATTAAAACGGTAGGTTTGTTAGTGTTAAAGTCAGCGGTTTTTAAAACAAATAAAGGATATTTGCCTGCAACGTAATTTAGTTCGCCATATTGTTCTACATTAAGCGCATCTTTGAGCTCGTTAATGAGGGTTACTACTTCATTTTGATAGCTGCGTTTAATATTTTGGCGGGTTAACCAATCGGCTTTATCGTTGTTATTCCACTTAGTGCCAGGTGTGCCAATAGGATATGTGCTGTTAGTCATAATAAACCTTTAATAATAATTATAATTAACCTTATAGCAAGGCTATATAGCAAATGCAGTTAATATAATTAGTAAATAAAGGCACAGCTTAACGCTGACTAAAATAAGGCGCAAATTAAAACGATAAACAGCTGTTTTAATTTTTTAAATTAGCTATTTACTAAGCTCAGTTATAGTAAGTTGTTAAATTAAATGTATTATAAAAGAGTATGTTACAATTGTTTTATTACCTACTTAGATATTGAGTATTATGGCGCAGTATTTTGCCACACCTAGTTGGTTAGGCCGTTTTTTCACCCGTATTAAATTACTCAGTATTGAGCAGGAAAGCTTAGTGATTGAGTTTAAAAACGCGACTAAGCAATCGTTTTTAATCAAGGGTTTTAACGATTTTTCGCAGTTGCAAAACCGGATATTTAGCGCCAAAATTAATTTAACTCTAGGTGAAAATAGTGCTCATACTACTATTAGCTTTTTAAACAAAGCACAGGCAAAAGCACTAAACATTGCAATTAACCAATATTTTTCGCAAGCGCTTGAACACAAAATAAATAATGCTAAAGCTTTATTAAAGCGCACTGCGTTAGATGAGTATTTACGCGACAGTAATACCACAATTTTAAGCGCTGAGGTGTTTTCACTGAGCAAGCGCTATCAGCAAAACCGCAATGTGTGGCAAGGGTATTTACCTTCAAATAGTAGCCAGTTTTTATCGGTATTGGCCAGTGCAAAAAATAAGAATGATGCTATTGCACAACTGCGTAATAAATATGAGCGCAAGCAACTTGCTCAACGAGCTGATTTTTATAATAACGTGGAGTCAAACCCATTAACTAATGAGCAGCGTCTTGCTGTAATACGCAATAACGATAAAAATTTAGTATTGGCTGCTGCAGGTACCGGTAAAACCTCAGTTATGGTAGCCAAAGCACTTGATTTAATTGCCACAAAACAAGCAATGCCAGAGCAAATACTGGTACTTGCTTATAATAAAACAGCGGCGCAAGAGCTTAAAACACGCTTTATTAAACGCGCCCAGCAGGCTAAATTATCAAGCAAGTCACCAGAGGTTTTAACTTTTCATGCGTTAGGGTTGCAGCTGCTACAGCAGGCAGGTAAAGGTTGCGACATATCGCCTTTTGTAAGTGATTTTGGCGCGCTGTCGAGCTGGCTAACATCATGGCTAAGTGAGCAAGTACAAGCCCAACCGGTATTATTAAGCGCCTTTATTGCTATGCTCGATAAGCCTTTAGTATCCTGCGATACTCATAAAAGTAAGTTTAATGCTACGCAAGTACTGGCAATATTAAAAGACTCAGGGCAGCTTAAGCATGAGGTTGATAAATATTTAAAATGCTTAGCAGCTATAAGGGCTGAACAGTTAACCGATAGCGAAATTACTCAGCGGCTTAAGCGCCAAAATAATCAATTAAATACTGTTCATCTAAGTACCAATCAATTAAATACGAGTCAAGTTAATAGCAATCAAAAAAGCACTAATCATCACAGTGCGGCCGCGCAGTTATTAATTGCTATGCATCGCGCTTATAAAACGCAACTCATTGCGCAAAACTGTATTGATTTTGACGATATGATTTTACAAGCTACTCAGGCTGTAAATAAGCAGCAAGTGAATGTGCCATGGCAGCATATTTTAGTGGATGAATTTCAGGATATTTCTGCTGCGCGTATGGCTTTATTAAACAGTTTAATTAAGCATGGTCATAAGGTGCGTTTTACCGCTGTAGGTGACGACTGGCAGGCAATTTATCGGTTTTCTGGTGGTAACTTAGCACTTACCACACGTTTTAATGAGTTAGTGGGTAGTCATTCGTTAACGTTGTTGCAAAAAACATTTAGGTATAACAATAGTATAAGTGACGTAGCGGGGCGTTTTGTTATGCAAAACCCTGAGCAGTATAAAAAGCTCATTATTACTCATACACAAGTGGCTGAGCCTCAAGTTATTTTATTAGATGACGTGTACCAAGGTAAAAAGTCGTTAGAGCTAAAAACCCAGCAAACTATCAATACTATTCAAAAACACCATGCAAACGCGAGTATTGCTGTATTGAGCCGTTATCGTTATACGCTCAACAAAGTGCAACAGCATTTATCCTCACAACAAAAAAGTGCAAACGTAGCATTTTTAACCCTGCATAGCGCCAAAGGGTTAGAAGCAGATTACTGTATTATTATAGGGTTAGAGCAGGGGAAGTTTGGCTTTCCGAGCAGTCAGCAAAATAATCCGCTGCTGGAGGCTTTACTACCTAGCCAAAACACCTTTACTTATTCAGAAGAGCGGCGTTTATTATATGTGGGGCTTACCCGAGCAAAACATAAGGCTTACTTAATTGCCGATGCTAAACAGCCGTCGTTATTTGTTAAAGAATTAATAAATGACAACTATCCAATTCATATTGCATCTACTTTGTTTAGCAAATAACAAAAAGCAATAGTATGCAGTGACTGTAACCAGAGGCTGTTGTTAAGCGCTAACTTGGTGAGTTAATTAATGGTTCATGCTGATATAAATTAGCGTATTGACGTTGGTGCTCGGCAAATAAATAAGCTCTTAATTGTTCTTTACCAGTATGAATGTGTTTTATTTTAGCTGCAAGGCCATGCTTGCTTTGCCTGACAGGCTCAATATCCATAGATACAGATTCTTTATTTGGTAGGGTAAATTCTACGTGTTGAACTTTTGATAGGTTTTTGTGTTTACCGGTGGGCTTTAAAAATACACCTGTGCTTGAAATTGATTCAATGCAAAAGCCTTGGCTTTTAATATTTAAATGGCTCCAGCGCCAACTGCGTTGAGTGCCTTTAGTATCAATAACTTCAGGAGCGCTTAAAGTAGGTGTAATTGTGCCGGAGCTATTAATTTTTAAGTGTAGCGGAAACCACAGTTGGTAATGGGCAACCTCAGCCAGTAGAGTTAAATTGGCATTGCTAAGTAACTGCGCAATACTAACAGGCACACTGCTTTGCATGGTTAACATAGGCTCATGAGGTAATGCAGGTTTTTGATCGGATTTAAATAAGTCAGATAAAAAGTCTATTTCTTCAGCAGAAAAATCCATATTCCATACTCGGGTTGCCTAAAATATAAGCATAAGTTAAACAAAACACCGGCTCAATAAACAGCGTGTTTAATTTTGTTTAGTTAGTCTTTAACCGTTTTAGGTAGTTAGTATCTTTAGCTAAACAAAGCGATACGGCGCGTTATTAGCTTAACCCTAGAGCTAGATTAAGATATAAAGTTGCAGCCCAAGTTATTAAAAATTAACATGATGTAATTACAAGCCACTTTTTATTTGGGTTATATCATGACGCATGCATTTACACATTATAGACAACAACAATTGGTCCGCTTTTTAGCTGTGTTATTAAGCATTACGTTTTGTGCTAGTTTAACGGCCGCAGAGCAAAGCCAAACGTTAATTTTAGTTGGTAGCGAGCTAAGTAGCTGCAGTAGTTTAAACATGCAACAGTGCGATAAAAACACCCAAATAGCGGGTAAAGCAGAGCATTTATTTAGCGTTACGGCTGAAAAAGTTAAAAAAATCACTCAGCAGTGGCCGAGTACTAATCAAGAAGTTAAAAGCAGTACAGTTAAAGTTTTACTTGCGATAAAGGCTAAATCATCAACATCAATAACTAAGCCTGCACTGTTATGGCACTGGCGCGATATTGATAATACCCAGCTTAATAGCCTATCGGAGCAAGAGTATCATTTTGTTATGGATATGCTTGAAGTGCCTCAGTTGAGTTCTCAAGGGCAGCGATTAGCGGAGCAAGTTAACCCTAGTTTGAATAATGAACCGGCTATAAACAATATACTGCAATTTATAACGGGTAGTTTAAAGGTAGCTAACGAGCAACCAAGTGTGTTGGCAATTACAGCAGCAAGCCGAGACCCTTATGCTGCTGCCGATTTTACTCAAGGTTTATTGAGCACGGCAAGTGTAAACAGCCAATGGTTAGCATTGACCCCTGCATTAGTTAAAGCAATTACTACAAACACCTGTGAAAAATTACCACAATATAGGCAATCAGAAATGCGCTTGTATAACCGTGAGGCTATTTATCCCGATCGCATCCAAGCAGAAAATACCCTTTGCAGTAATGGCGTTAATAGCTTGGTAAAGCTAATAAACAACAGTACAGGAGTGATTTTTAATAATGGCGAGCAAGACTTAACGCGCAGCGTACTGTTTGATGAAAACAACCAAGCTTACCCGTGGACTAAAGCATTGCAAACACGCCCTGTTGTTATAGGTAGCGGCGCGGGGGCGGCTATTCAAAGCGGTGGCAAAAACACAAGTGGTAACATAGCTACAATTACTAAAGGATCGAGCCTTTTGGCTTTACAGGCAGATATTAACGATAGTTCTATGTTTAATCTTGCTGGTGGCCTTGCAACATTTAATTATGGCATGATCGATACTCACTTTAGTGAACAAAACCGTACATTAAGGTTGGCAACAGTACTTGATAAAACGCAACAAAAGTTTGGTTTTGGTATTGATGAAGCCACGGCATTAGTCGTTATAAAGTCATCCGCAGGTAACTTAATTACCGTAATAGGTAAAAGTGGTGTGGTATATTTAAAAGCAAAAGGCAATCAGCATTATAACTACTCATACTGGCCTGCAGGCAGCGTTATTGATATTGCAAATGAAGATTTTACCCTAAGCCAGCGCAGCATTAATAAAGCTGTAGCAAGTATTAAAATACCAGCATTACCGCTACAACGATTTGGCTCTATATTAACGAATGCAAAATTACGCTCACTTATTCAAGCTATGTGTTTAAGCCAAGAACAAAGTACAGTTGCCCAACAAGATCAGTTTATATTGAGCTTAAGTGTACAAGCTAACACTGCGTATCATCGTATTAATAAGGATCAATATGGCTGTGCTATCAGTCATTTAGAACTTGCAGTGAGTACATTTTAGTTCTGAAAGTTTACTAGAGCGTGTTTAATTAAAACGGCCAAAATATTGTTTATAAAACTACATTGGCCGTTTTAATACTTAGTAGCCAGCAGGGCGGCTATCACGCATGATAAAATCTAGTTTTATTTGTGCTTTTATTGGCTGCGACAGATCAGTTATTTCAATCATTTCGCATTCATCTCTGATCATTTCAGCTATTAGGCTCGGATAATGACGGCAGTCTTCGGGGCGGTCTAAGTAAATACTGCAAGTGTATTTATTTTGCGCTTGAGGGTTTGTTTTAGGCTCAACCTCTAAAAAAGGGCATCTGCTTAGCCTAACGCCCGATTTAGGATCGAACCATATTTCATTATTTTTAACAAATTCAAAGATTTCAGGGTTAAATATTTCCCATAAATCAATTTCTTCTTGGGTAGCACTCAAGTCGCCATCGCCGTATTTAATACAACATTTACCGCATTGATTACAGTCTTTCATAGTTTGCCAGTTAGCATAATAACCAGGCCACAGTGTAGCACTTATATTGATATGCGGTGTTGTTGGCGAAAAGGTTTAAGTTTCTACCAAGAGTATATAAAATAGCGAGCATATTGTATTACTAAGCTTTGCAGTACGCGGAGCATGATTAAAAGAGTTATAAAAAATGAGTGAAGAGCAAAGTGTAATTGATAACCTAGCCGACCTTGAAAGTTTTTTACTTAATGTAGAAAGCGGTGGCTTTGGCTTAAAAGGTGTTGCAGGCATTGGTATGGCAACAAATAACGCAGATGGCAGCCGCTTTGTTGCTGTGTTTGACGATAATCAAAAGCTACTTTTAGCACGCATGATTACAGAAAACGTATTCCAAACAGGGCAAGACATGGTTCGTAATGGTGTAGGGCGCAAGCATTAACTATAATAGTTAAAACGCCGCTTTAATTTAAACTGTTAAATTAAAGCGGCGTTTATTTTGTTTTTAGCCTATAAGCTTATTTAAGGTTTATAGGCGCTATCAACTTCAACAGCCTCATCTATAACTTATTAATAAATAACGGCAGGGTTTGGCTTATTCGGCGAACCTAACATTTCGCGATAAGATGGTGGCTGCAAACCTTCTCTGTCGGTAATATTAAAACGCTTAGCTATTTCGGCAGCAATTACAGTGTGCCCGTTAAGCTCGTCACCTTTAGGGTCATTAGCAATAGCATAAACAATATCACCAATAAATTCTGGTGACTCTGCGGTTGCCATAAACTGCTGGTATTGCTCTTTATCTAGTTTACCTATAATGGCCGAACGTTCGGTTAAGAGTGGCCCCATCCAAATAGATACAGCACGCATACCTGTGCCTTTAAAGTCTACCGCCATATCATGAGCAAGCTTATCAAGGCCCGCCTTTTGTGCACCATAAGCAGGCCCATGAATATAACAACTAGCACCAAATGATGAACCAAACATAATTAAGCCACTGTTATGCTTAGCCATTAGTTTTGCGCCATGCCAACTAGCCACGTAAGCAGAGCGTAAACCTACATCTAAAATTTTACCCGCATCAATCTCTTTTTCCCAAAATGGCTTTTGTTCAACTAATTGATCATGAATAAATGCAGCGTTATTAACCAAAATATCTAATCGGCCTTGCTCTTTTTCAACCTGAGCAAATAATGCAGCGGTTTGCGCATCGTCACTGTGATCGCACACTACAGCAATACCTATACCACCTGCTTGATTAATTTGCTCGGCAGTTTCATATACTGTTCCGGGTAATACCGAACCATCCCACCCTAAAACTGAGCCTGTTTTTATACTGCGGCCAGTAACATAAACTGTCATGCCTTTTTTACCTAAAGCTAAGGCAATGCCTCTGCCTGCACCGCGGCTAGCACCGGTTACAATGGCAACTTTTGCTTCTTCCTGTTGCATGGATTCCCTCATTTAAAAGATGACACATTAAAAGTACTAAAGGTTAAATTGGCTAACCAGCTCAATTTAGTTTCGATAGTAGTCGTACTAGTAATAAAGATATATTTGTATTGAAATTAGCATGTAAAGCCTTAGTATAAAAGCCTAGCTTAAAAATCAACCAAAAAACAAAGGACTGCTATGAAATATATAAAGACTACCGAGCAACGTTTACAGCAACTAGAAGACAAGCAATCAATATTAGAATTGAAATATCGCTACCTAAATGCCTGCGATGAAAAACAACCTGAGCTGGTAACTAATTGCTTTATTAGCGGCGAAGTAGATATTAACTTTGGTCACATTGGCCAATTTAACCGACGGGAAGATTTTGTGGCTGTTTTTAAAGATCTTGGTTGCCACGACCATATAGTTGATATGCATCACGCACAAAATCCGGTTTTTTTAGAGCTCACCGACAATACAGCCAAGACTAAAATTAACCTTCGCTTTCAAAGTATCAACACCAAAGATAAGCTCCATGTGCAATTAGGTGGCTACTACCTCGACGAATTTGAAAAGCAAAGAGACGGTCAATGGCTGATCAGCAAAAGTGCATTTATAATAAATTCGGTAAGCATGAGTGATTTTTCAGGTGAATATAGCAAAGTGGTTTATAGCGGAAACTGCATGCCAGACTAGGTTACTGTATATTTTTTAAATTCAGGAAAGGTAGCAATAAAGTAACTGAGCGTGTTGCGAAGTAATTGATTTTGGTTATTTAAAAGGCTTTTAAAGTTGGTCGGTATGGAGAGATATTAAACAGACACCCACCTTAATATTTGTAAAAAAGATATTAAACAGACACCCATCTTAATATTTGTAATATCAGTGTAATTAACTATGCTCTTTTTAGTGCAATAATTAAGCAGGGTGTCACATGGCTATCGCAAGAAAACGTCAGGTTAGTTTGGTCGATACAAAATACTACCACTGTATTTCGCGCTGTGTACGCCGTGCATTTTTATGCGGTGTAGACAACTTTACTAATCAATCGTATGAACATCGCAGAGAGTGGGTTGAAAGCAAATTACTTGCCCTCGCTAACGTATTTTGTATCGATGTGTGTGCGTATGCAGTAATGAGTAATCACACCCACTTAGTACTCTATGTTGATGATAAAAAAGCCAAGCGACTAACCGATAAAGCCATTATTCAGCGGTGGCACAGGCTTTGTAAAGGCACTGTACTCACTAACAAATACCTGCAAGGCGAAGAGCTAAGTAAAATTGAATGGCTCTTTCTAAATGAAACAATCAGTGAATACCGAGAACGCTTAGCTAATATCAGTTGGTTTATGCGCTTATTAAATGAAGACATTGCGCGCAGAGCTAATAAAGAAGATAACTGTACCGGCCGCTTTTGGGAGGGACGCTTTAAATCACAAGCCCTTTTAGATGAAGCGGCATTAATCGCCTGTATGGCATATGTTGATTTAAACCCAATAAGAGCAAAGGCAGCAGCAACACCTGAAACATCAGACCATACCAGTGTAAAAATACGCATTGAAAGTGCCACTGCAGGTAAGCAACCGAAGCAACTCCTGCGCTTTTCAGGTAAACCAAAAAAGCACATGGCAAAAGGATTACCCTTTGCGCTTAAATCTTACCTTGAACTAGTAGAATTAACCGGGCGTTGTATACGCGAAGGTAAAGCAGGCTATATCGAAAGCAGCACTTTACCCCTGTTACAAAGAGTAAACATTACCCCCGAAAACTGGCTAAAACTCACCACACAATTTAGTCGCGTATTTCATGGTGCAGTAGGTCGCCCAGCGTCGCACGAAGGATACTGCGAACACCTAAACAGAAAGCGGCGCGCAAACGTTAGTAACTGCGAAAAACTACTGGCTTAAAGCGTTACTTCAAAAAGTTACCCGTTATTTCCCTTCACTGTGAAAGCACAGTATTTCGCATGCCTAAAAATGAATAAAAAGTAGGTAAAAACGATGTTATTTGAGCTAGCGGAAGCATTTTGAATATTTAGGACACTTTAAGCCAAACGATATTTATCTTAGTAAAAATTAAAGCGATTAATTATTAGAATGGGTGTCACATTAATTTTTTATTTGTCCTTACAATTTATTTAAGATATTTGCAGGGCTTTGTAAGCTACTGCTCTATTATCACTGCTGTACCCGAGGCGACAATAAACAACATGCCAGCTTTACCACCACCTGATATTTCACTGTAGTCTAGGTCTATACCTATTACAGCATTCGCACCAACAGAAACGGCTTCTTTTCTAAGCTCAGCTAGAGCTGTTTTACGTGCGTCTCTTAATGTGTTTTGTATGCTGTCACTCCTCCCACCAAAAGTATCACTAAAGCTTGCAAATATATCTTTGAAGATATTCATACCATAAACACATTCAGCTGTGATTACATCAATACGCTTGAAGATCTTTAAGTCAGGAGCAGTTTCAGTTGTGAGCAATACATCACTAGGATCTACTTTTTTAAACTTATTCGCGGTTGCAAGCTCTACTTTTTGCGTATCGAATTGCTGTTTTGTTTTACTGCCATTAAGACCGTACATTCGAGCTAAGTGAATATCTTTGGCTTTATCTATTGTGTTAGCTTCATGCTCTGAAACATGTGTTAAAAGACTCCCATAATGTAATACACCATAGCTGTCTATATTGTGGTGGGTTCTTATCCCAGCTAATCCGTACTCTTTGTCTAGAAATGATAGTGTGGGTAAGGATATTTCTATGCTATTACCATCTAAATCAACCAAATTTACATCATTAAAATCTTCTAGAAATGCATCACACTCTTTCATACCATGATTTTTATAGATATTAGATTGGCTGTACAACGTAGTTAAGTTGCATAAAAACTTACCTTCATGCCAAATAGTCGTGATTGCGTTGTAGCCATCTTTCTTTGAAGCATAATAAAGATTAGCCATATCATAAGATTCGCCAGTGATATTGTTAATTAGCTCACTATCTTTGAGGCTCCAATCGGGTTTAGTATTTGCTGGTGTAGATTTGTCATTTTTAGAGAAAAACATAACCGTCCTTAGTAGTTTTAGTGTTATTAGAATTACAAAAGGCGCTAGCAAATTCAAGTCATTTAAGTTTAATTATCCATAGCCTTCTTATTGAACACAATTTTATGCCTAACTGAATCGCCCGAAATGATTGTAATAAAAGGAAGGGTATAATATGACCTTCTAAGGAGGATATATGAATACACAGCATAGAATTGATAACGATAAACTAGTATTTAAAGCGCTGGTATTAAAGCTTAATGAATCGCATAAATATAAAAACCCTAGCTACCAGTATTTAGTTAATCATTTAAATAACATAAACTTAAAAACTAGTTGGGGTAATGCATGGACGCGTAAAAGCTTATTTAGATATTTACAAAGAAACGGGTTTTCGGGTGTATGGGGGCTTAGAAATAGCCTAGAACAATACAGCAAGCTAGCTAAATTTTTATAGGGTATTTTCCTACACCGTAGAAGGGGGATTCGCAACCAGTACGCGCAAGCAATTAAAGAGTTGAATTTTAATTCCCGACTATAAAAAAGAGTAGAGTGGCTACACGCAATGCGTTAGGCTAAAACGGAAGTCTTATAATTAGAGGTAAGGTATTGATTTAAATGGTCGGTATGGAGAGATTCGAACTCTCGACCCCTGCCACCCCATGACAGTGCGCTACCAAGCTGCGCCACATACCGACTGAGGTTGCAATAGTACGTGTATTTTTTTAAAAATCAATAAGCATTTGTTTGTTTGAGTGTTTTTTGCGCAAGCAGGCTGAAAATAGTTTCCTTGCGCAATTAAAAGTAGTTAAGCATGGCGCTAGTCTTTATTTAACCAAAGTTTGATCGTGTTATACATTTCGTCTCGTAGTATTGGTTGCGCAGTTTTGTTAGGGTGCAAGTTATCGTTTTGCATTAAGTCGTTTTGCCCAGCAACTTTAAGTACAAAAAAGTCCATAAGGTAAGCGTTTGTATTTTTACTTACTTGTGTAAAACTATCGGTAAACATTTTGCTGTAACGTGGCCCGTAATTAGGTGGAATATAAATTTCCATTAAAGCGCTGGTGGCATTGGCTGCTTGGCTTTTTTTGATTAATTCGGTTAAGTTAGCTTGTAGCTTACTCACCGGAAAACCACGTAAACCGTCGTTTGCGCCCAGCTCAATAAGTACATGAGTTGGTTGATACTGCGCTAGCAAAGCATCTACACGGCGCAGTGCGCCACCGGTTGTTTCGCCACTGATACTGGCATTAATAAGTTTGATATTACTTTGCTCAGCATCGTATTTATCTTGTAACAATTGTACCCAGCCTTGTTCTTGTTTAAGTCCGTAGGCTGCGCTTAAACTGTCACCAAGTATTAAAATGGTGTTATTAGCTGCTGCACTTAGTGGCTTGATAACTAAAAATAAAATGAATACAAAACGTAGGATTGAATGAGTCATATGTCAGCGCTTTCTCAATTAAATATAATTCAAGTAAATGGTTTGTCTAAAGTGGTATCTACCTTTGAAGGTGAGTTGCCCATCCTCAGCGACATCAGCTTTAATGTCAAGCATGGCGAATCTGTTGCGGTAGTGGGCACTTCTGGTTCTGGTAAATCTACGTTACTTAGTTTGTTAGCTGGGCTTGATACGGCGAGTGGCGGTGAAATATTTTTAGATGGCGAGCCGCTACATAATCTCGATGAAGAAGCGCGTGCTGGGCTGCGCGCCGCAAAAGTAGGCTTTGTATTTCAGTCGTTTATGTTAGTACAAAGTTTAACAGCGCTTGAAAACGTAATGCTACCCGCTGAACTTGCAGGGGAGCGCGACGCTAAACAGCAAGCACTTATTTTGCTAGAAAAGGTAGGTTTGGGTCATCGCATCGACCATTATCCGTCGCAACTCTCTGGTGGTGAGCAGCAACGCGTTGCAATTGCGCGGGCATTTATTGGCACACCAAAAATACTGTTTGCCGATGAGCCTTCGGCAAACCTAGACAGTAAAAACGGTAAAATGATTGAGTCGTTATTATTTGATCTAAATTCGCAGCACGGTACTACGCTTATTTTAGTAACGCATGACGAGGCACTTGCACAAAAATGTCAGCATATTATTCAAATTGAAGGTGGCCGATTAGTAGAAAACTCAGCAGAGGAAATAGCAAATGTGGGCTAAGTTAGCGCTTAAGTTATTTTCGCGGGAGTTTCGCCGTGGTGAGCTTACGGTGATAAGTGCGGCTATAGCGCTTGCGGTACTTACCGTGCTTACTTTATCTATGGTTACCGAGCGTATTGCACAGAGCATTGCGCAAAAAAGTAGCGCCTTTATTGCCGCCGACCGAGTGCTTGGCAGTAATCACGTAATCGACACTTCTTATATAGCTAAAGCAGAGCAACAAAATTTAAAAACCGCACAAATGCTTTACTTCGACACCATGTTATTTGCCAACGACGAAATGCAATTTAGTTCGGTAAAAGCGGCTTCAAGTGGTTACCCGTTAAAGGGGCAACTTAAGGTTAAATCGAGCCTAAATGGAGAAACCGAAGTTGCTAACGGCGGACCAACACTTGGCAATGTGTGGCTTAGCGAGTCGGTATTTTATAGTTTAAATATAGATATAGGCGATGTAGTAGAGCTAGGTGCTGCATTATTTAACGTTGAAAAAGTAATTGTAGAAGAGCCCGACGCGCCTTTTAATGTGTTTTCGAGTAGCCGCAGGGTGCTTATAAACATTAACGACGTGGAAAAAACAGAAGTAATACAACCGGGTAGCCGAGTGTTTTATCGTCAGCTTTATGCCGGCGATGAAAGCGATATAAATAGTTTTTACGATTGGCTAAAACCGCAGTTAAAAGAAAACCAGCAATGGTATGGCGTAAAAGATCGCCAATCGCCAATATCTAATAGTTTAAACCGTGCAGAAAGCTTTTTGTTGCTAGCAGGTTTGCTGGGCATTATTTTAGCCGCAGTGGCAATTGCGGTGTCTGCAAAGCGTTATTGTGAACGCCAATACGACCCAGTTGCTATGATGAAAACCTTAGGTGGTAGCCGGGCAATGATCCGCAAAATTTACCTTACACATTTATTAATGGTGTGTTTAATGGCGGTAACAGTGGGTTTATTAATTGGCTATGGTTTACAAGAAATTGCGACACATTATTTAGCAAAAAGCATGGGTACAACGTTGCCAATGGCGGGTTTTAAGCCGTGGTTAGTGGCAATTAGTACAGGTGTAATTTGTGCTGTGATGTTTTCTATCAAGCCGTTATTTGATTTATTTGATATTCCGCCATTGCGAGTGCTGCGTCGTAACTTAGGCGATAAACTAGCGGTTAGCCGGGTGCACTTAGCTATGAGTGCGTTTACCGTGTTTTTACTCATGTGGCTATTTAGCAATAATATAAAAATTACTCTGATTTTGTTTGCCTCAACCCTTACTTTAATTGGCGTGTTGTTTTTGGTGTCTAAAGTTATATTTGGTGGTGGCCGTAAATTGGGCTTAAAGCCGGGTAATAGTTGGTCGCTGGCAATTGCGTCAATTCAAAAGCGTGCAAATGTGAATGCAGTCCAGCTGATCAGCTTTTCCCTCGCTATTAAGCTATTACTATTTTTAGTGGTACTTAAAAACGACATGATAGCCGATTGGCAGTCGCAGTTACCAGACGATGCTCCCAATGCATTTTTAGTCAATATTACCCAAAACGAACTTGAGCCAATTAATACTTATTTGGCGCAAAAAAACATTCAGGTATCGGAGTTTTATCCCACCATTCGTGGCCGGGTAAATGCGGTAAATGGCGAGCTGGTAGCGCGAGAAGTATCATTGCAAGACAACGAGAAAAAAGATGAAGAGGCACGCGCTGGTATTGGTCGCGAGCTAAATTTAACCTGGCTTGAAACGCCGCCAGCGCAAAACGAAATAGTGCAAGGGCAGTGGTTTAATGAAAACACATTAGCAGAGGCATCTATTGAGGAGTCTATGCTTGAGCGTTTAGATGTTAAACTTGGCGACACGTTAACGTTTTTAATTGGTGCGCAGTCGTTTGACGCTAAAATTACCAGTGTGCGTAAAGTAAACTGGGCCACCCTTAAGCCAAACTTTTTTATTATTTTAAGCCCTGATGTGCTCAAAGACTTTCCGGCAACGTATATTTCGTCGGTACGTATTGAGCCTGATCAAAAACGCGACTTTAGCCAATTGCTGCGCAGCTATCCAACGGTTACCGCCATAGATGTAGGTAACTTTGTTAAACAAATACAATCAACCATAGAGCAAGTGTCACTTGCAATTGGCTTTGTACTTACTATTGTGGTGTTGTGTGGTGCACTGGTATTAATATCGCAAGTGCAAGCAAGCTTAGGCGAGCGCATGCAAGAAATTGTAATACTGCGCACACTTGGTGCAAAAAGCCGGCTTATTAAAAACGCTACTTTATATGAGTTTTTATTGCTTGGTGGTTTGGCCGGCTTAGTTGCCGCTTTTTTTAGTGATATTGCACTATTAGTTGTACAGCAGCAGTTATTTGATCTGGCGGGTAAATTACATCCACATATTTGGATAATAGGACCGGTGGCAGGTGGAGTGTTTGTAGCGGGGTTAGGCTATTTTATGATTGCTCGCACACTTAAGCAAAACACCCAAGGGCTGGTGCGTGCGTTAGGTTAAGTTGCCAATATTTAAGCAAAAGGAAAACGCCCACTTAAGTGGGCGTTTTTGTTTTATTGTTACTGGTAATTTATACAGTGCTCTGGCATTATTAGCCTAATTAACGAATAACAATAATGAGAGTGCTTTTTGGCCATAATTTTAGGGATTGATCCAGGCTCACGCTTAACTGGCTACGGTGTTGTAGCGCATCAGGGGTCTAAATTCACTTATTTAGGCAGTGGTTGCATTAAATTAGCGGATCATGAGTTTCATATAAGACTTAAAATGATTTACCAAGGCATTACCCAGCTTATAGAGCAGTTTTCGCCAGAAACCTTCGCGATAGAAAAAGTGTTTATGGCGCACAATCCCGACTCAGCCTTAAAGCTAGGCCAAGCACGTGGTGCTGCTATTGTAGGCGCTGCAATGGCCGACTTACCAGTATTTGAATACTCAGCAAGGCAAATAAAACAAGCCGTAGTAGGCAATGGTGGCGCCGATAAAACTCAAGTACAGCATATGGTTAAAAACATTTTAAAACTACCTGGTACGCCACAAGCTGATGCCGCCGATGCACTGGCTATTGCTATTTGCCATGCGCACTCAGAACAAAATTTAATAAAACTAGCGGGTAGCGCAAGCAAAACCGTTAGAGGACGTTTAAGGAAATAACTATGATTGGTCGCTTAAATGGTATTTTAGTAGAAAAACAACCTCCCGAAATATTATTAGAGGTAAGTGGTGTTGGCTACGAAGTGCAAATGCCAATGACCTGCTTTTATGACTTACCTAAAGTTGGCGAAAGTGCCATTGTTTATACTCATTTTGTAGTACGCGAAGATGCACAACTATTGTTTGGCTTTAACAACAAAGTAGAGCGTGCCTTATTTAGAGAGTTATTAAAGGCCAATGGCGTAGGGCCAAAGCTAGGTTTAGCTATTTTGTCGGGTATGTCGGCGCAGCAATTTGTAAGCTGTGTAAATAACGAAGACTCCACAAGCTTAGTGAAATTACCCGGGGTAGGTAAAAAAACCGCCGAGCGGCTAGTACTCGAAATGAAAGACAGATTAAAAAATTGGGGCAACGATTTATTCACCCCTTTCAGCGACAGTGCGGTTATTGAGCCGTTTAGCGACGCAACAATTGCTAATAATGCCGCCGATGATGCTGTGTCGGCTTTGGTGTCGCTAGGTTATAAATTGCCACAAGCGCAAAAAGCAGTAAAATCAGTAAGTAAACCCGATATGTCTACTGAGGTTCTTATTAAAGAATCTTTAAAATCAATGCTGTGAGTAACCTATGATCGAAGCTGATCGCTTAATTGACGCGACTGAAAAACCCAACGAAGACTCTATAGACCGTGCAATTAGGCCAAAATTACTCGCCGATTACCGTGGTCAACCGCATGTTAAACAGCAAATGGAAATTTTTATTGAAGCGGCCCGTAGCCGAGGCGAAGCACTCGATCACCTGCTTATTTTTGGCCCACCAGGTTTGGGTAAAACTACATTAGCTAATATTGTTGCCAACGAGCTGCAGGTAAATATAAAGGCAACCTCAGGGCCAGTGCTCGAAAAAGCCGGTGATTTAGCCGCATTGCTAACCAACCTTGAAGAAGGTGATGTATTATTTATTGATGAAATACACAGGTTAAGCCCACAAGTTGAAGAAATACTCTACCCAGCAATGGAAGACTACCAACTTGATATTATGATAGGTGAAGGCCCAGCAGCACGCTCGATAAAATTAGATTTACCCTCGTTTACGCTTATTGGCGCAACGACTCGCGCGGGTTCGTTAACCTCGCCACTGCGTGACCGCTTTGGTATTGTGCAGCGCTTAGAGTTTTATTCAGTAGAAGACTTATCGTACATAGTAGGGCGATCGGCGCATTTTCTTGATTTAGAAATGTGCGACGAGGGTGCAGTTGAAATTGCTAAACGCTCACGCGGTACCCCCCGTATTGCCAATAGATTACTACGCCGAGTGCGTGACTACACCCAAGTAAAGTCAGACGGTACGGTAAACGCCGAAGTGGCAGAGCTGGCACTTAATATGATAGATGTAGATAAAAGCGGTTTTGATTATATGGATCGTAAGTACTTACTCGCCATTATAGAAAAATTTATGGGCGGCCCAGTTGGGCTCGACAATATAGCTGCAGCTATTGGCGAGGAAAAAGAGACTATTGAAGATGTAATAGAACCCTTTTTAATTCAACAGGGCTTTATTCAGCGTACACCCCGTGGACGAATAGTGTCAGACAACGCATATCATCACTTTGGTTTACTACCAAAGCAAGACTAATAAAAAGCTTTACCCAATTTAAAAAGCCATTGCGATTAATTAATTGCAATGGCTTTTTAGTTTATGCTTAGCCGTGTTTTATGTTGCTTTGCGCTGCCGTTATATTCATTCTATAGGCACGTTATTGGCGCTATACTTGGTGAGTTTTAATGTGGTTGGTATGCGTACTTAAATTTAGCAATAATTCACGATGCGTTAAGTCAATCAAGGTTATTGTGCCTGCGTTATATTGCTGGTGTTAACTAATAGGTGGCTTGCTGTGGCGCACTAGCTTAGGCTTTATGCAATTGTTATAAACGCTAAAGTTGTGATGTTAACTTAATACCTAGGTATTAATGTTATGAAGATTATTTATGGGCAAAAAAAAGCCCGCAAATAATGCGGGCAAACAACAAGTTGAAGGAAGTAATCTTGGGAACTCTATTTTACTTACTTAGGTTTTATCCTAAAAAAGTAAAACAATGTAATACGATGAAATGTCATATTACGAAGAACTGGGTGCAATGAAAACGTTCATTTAATGCGTTAGTTCGGTATGAGGTAATAATACCGAAGAGTTGTTTTTTGTTCAAACTAGAAAATTTATAATTTCAGATAAAAAAAACTAATCTGAATGCTTTTTATGAATGTTCAATTATTGCACGTTAATTAATCGTTAACATTATAACTTTATGAAATTATTTGCTTATATTGTATTTTACAGTAAATTTCGGTATTAGTTTTACTATTACGTTAAAGTAAACCTTAGGTTGTTTTGCGTGCTTATGCTTATATTTTGAATAAACAGCTAATTTAACTGAGTGTTACCTTTATAATAGCGCATTAATAAACACTAATATTAATTACGCAATTATAATAAACGGGTTATTTTACGGTTTAATAAAAATAAAAGAATTTTTTAACGTTTTTTGTTGTCTATTCATAGCAAGATCGTTGTAAGCGGGAAATACACTATATACACTAGCTACAATTTTAGACGCTTACCCTTTGTAGTTCTGGTGTAAGGTCATATTATCCAAATAAATCAATTTGATGTGTTTTTAATTTTTTAGGAGTTTAACGTGGGATCAGGGCTTAATTTTTTAGATCTAATTCTAGAAGCAAGTTTGCTTGTGCAACTAGTGATGCTAGCGTTAGTAGCGATGTCGGTAATGTCGTGGGCTATTATTTTTCAGCGTAAAAAAGCAATCTCAGACGCTTTAAGCAATGCCAAAAAGTTCGAACAAAAGTTTTGGTCTGGAATTGATTTAAGTAAGCTGTATAGCGAAATTTCATCACGTAGTGGGCAATCAAAAGGTATAGAAGCATTATTTACCGCTGGCTTTAAAGAGTTTGCACGTCATAAAAAAAATACATTTCAAAGTGCTGGCATTGTTATGGAAGGCACACATCGCTCCATGCGCGTGGCGCTTTCACGTGAGGTAGAAAAGTTAGAATCAAGTTTGTCATTTTTAGCAACCGTGGGCTCAATTAGTCCATATATAGGCTTGTTTGGTACAGTATGGGGCATAATGAATGCCTTTATTGCACTGGGCGAAGTTAAGCAAGCTACGCTACAAATGGTAGCACCAGGTATTGCTGAAGCGTTGATTGCTACTGCAATGGGCTTATTTGCAGCTATTCCAGCTGTTATTGCTTATAACCGTTTTGCTAATAAAGTTGAAAAATTAGAAACGCATTACATTAACTTTATGGAAGAGTTTGCTAATATCCTACACCGTCAAGCAGCTACTCAAATAGAGGCCCAAGCGAATGTATCAGCGTAAAAAGCGCCGTCCGGTCGCAGAAATTAATGTAGTGCCTTACATTGATGTAATGTTGGTACTACTAATTATATTTATGGCTACAGCACCTCTCATTACTCACGGTGTTAAAGTTGACTTACCAAAAATGGAAGAGTCAGACTTAGTTGATACTAAAGATACGCCACCTATTATTGCCTCTATAGATGCTGATGGCCGATACTATGTAAGCGTAGGCACCGACCCTGAAGAGCCAATGGAAGCGCTAGATGTAGCTGCCGTAATTAAGTTACAGCTGATGAAAAATCCAGATGTACCTGTAATGATAAAAGGCTCGGGCAAAGTGTCATATCAAGAAGTATTACTATTAATGGACTTTTTAAAAAGAGCAGGCGTGCCATCGGTAGGGTTAATGACAGAATCCTTTGAGGGGACGAAGTAGCCTTATGCAAACACCATTAATTAAATCAGTACTTTTACATGTGGCATTAGGTGGGTTTTTGTATGCCACCGCAAATATTCATCCGCCAGCGCCTAAGGTAATGGAAGTTACACTTAATTCGGCTATTCCCGATGTAGATAAAGCGGTGTCTGCGGTAACGGTTGATCAAAAACAGGTTGAGCAAAAAATTGCGCAACTTAGAAAAAAAGAAGACGATCAAAAGCGAGCTGAAGACAAACGTATTCGCGATTTAGAGCGCAGAGCTAGTAATGCGCGCAAAGAGCGAGAATCAGAAGCACGACAAATTAAAAAGTTAGAGCAACAGCGTAAAGCCAAAGAGAAAGAAACGGCAGAGGCGCAAGCACAAGCTAAAAAAGCACGTGCCATAGAGCAGCAAGAACGTGCTAAAGCTAAGCAAGCCGAAAAGCAAAAGCAAGAGTCTGAAAACGCTGCAAAGGCTGCCGCTGATAAACGCAAAGCTGAGGAAGATGCGCTTAAAAAAGCACAAGCTGAACGCAAAAAACGCGAAGCAGAAGCCGAACGTAAGCGTGAGCAAGCAATGCAAGAGCAAATGTTACAAGAGCAACTTGCTAAAGAGCAGGCTGCCCGCAGTAAAATACGCCAACAACAAGTAGTGAGTGAAGTAGATAAGTACCGTGCCTTAATAATGGCGCGTATACAGCAAAACTTACTTATTGACGAAAAAATGAAAAATCAGCAGTGCCGAGTTAACATTCGTTTAGGCTTTAATGGCTTAGTAACGCAAGTGACTTCATTAGGCGGCGATAGATTAGTGTGTGAAGCTGCATTAAGAGCGGTGCGTATGGCCGACACATTACCGGTATCAAAAGATAAAGACGTATTCGACCAACTTAAGAATATAAATTTAACAATCAAGCCAGAATTTTAAAGGAATGATATGTTCAACAAAGTAAAAGTAGCCTGTTTAATTTTATTATTGGGTTTTCAGGGCGTTGCAAATGCAGCTCTGGAAATTGTAATAACAGAGGGTATAGATGGCGCACGACCAATTGCTATTGTGCCATTTAAGTATCAAGGTATTGGCCCTATTCCACAAAAAATCAGCGAAGTTATTGCTGCAGATTTAATGCGCAGTGGTAAATTTAAGCCTGTAGATGTAGCACAAATGCCGCAACAGCCAAGTAAAGATAGCGATATTAACTATGCTTCTTGGGTAAACAAAGGAGTAGAGGCGATATTAGTTGGCGAAGTTGAGCAGCAATCCAATGGCCGCTACTTGGTGCGTTATGAACTGGTTGATGTTATTCGTGGGCAAATTACCGGTGGTCAAACGCAAATGATGACTAACGGTAAATTAATTAAAAACCAAGACCATATTTTAGAAGCACGTGAAAGTATTATTAGCGACACCGGCTTTCGTCGTTATTCACACCGTATAAGTGATGTGATTTACGAAAAGTTAACCGGTGAAAAAGGCGCATTTTTAACTAAAATAGCCTATGTTATAGTACGTGATAATGACGACAGACCTTATCAACTGGTAGTTTCTGATTACGATGGTTTTAATGAGCAAGTATTACTGCGCTCTAAAGAGCCGTTAATGTCGCCAGCATGGTCGCCCGATGGCACTAAGTTAGCCTATGTAACGTTTGAAAATCGTCAGAGCCAAATTTACATTCAAGACCTATACTCAGGTAAACGTGAATTGGTTACTAGTTATCCTGGTATTAACGGTGCACCGCAGTTTTCGCCCGATGGTAAAAAGTTACTATTAGTACTTTCAAAAGATAAAACCGGTGCAACCGAAGTTTATTTACTAGACTTAGTAACACGCAAAGAAACGCGTCTTACTCGTCATCGCAGTATAGATACAGAGCCATCGTGGCATCCTAATGGCCAAGATATTGTATTTACATCTGAAAGGGGTGGTAATGCCCAGATTTATAAGTTAAATTTAAAAACTGGCAGAACACAAAGATTAAGCTTTGACGGTGATATGAACCTAGCAGGTTCAATAACACCCGATGGCAAAGAATTAGTGATGGTTAACCGTACCAACGGGCAGTACCATCTTGCTAAAAAAGAGCTGGCTACAGGTGCGTTTCAAGTATTAACACGAACTCGCCTTGATGAATCACCGAGTATAGCGCCAAATGGCTCGATGATTATATATAGCACGCTTCATAATAATAAACAGGTACTTGCGCTGGTATCGATGGACGGTCGCTTTAAAGCACGGTTACCTGTGCTAGACGGACAAGTAAAGGCGCCAGCTTGGTCGCCATATTTACAGTAATAATTGCTGGTTTACTCAAAATAGGAATCTACTCAATGCAACTTAATAAAATACTTAAAGGCCTGCTAATTGCTGTGCCAGTAATGGCTTTAGCAGCTTGTAGCTCATCTTCAGATATAGATGAAGGCGCAGCTAACCAATCAAATCAAGGTATGGTTGAGCAATCAACAAATACTGACACAGTTGAAGTAGCGACAATTTCGCCAGAGCAACGTGCAGAAGAGCAACTTCGTCAAAAATACGAAGCACTTCGTCAAGAGCAAGTAATTTACTTTGATTTTGATAAAGCGACAGTTGAAGGCAAGTACGCTGATTTATTACGCGCACACGCTGAGTTTTTAGTTCAAAACTCATCTGTTAAAGTACTTATTGAAGGCCACGCAGATGAGCGCGGTACGCCAGAGTACAATATAGCACTAGGTGAGCACCGTGGCCAAGCAGTTGAAAAATACCTACAAAGCTTAGGTGTTTCTGCAAGCCAAATGTCAGTGGTAAGCTACGGTGAAGAGAAACCTATGGTTAAATCTCGCACTGAATCAGCTTTCGCTAAAAACCGCCGTGCGGTACTAGTTTACTAAGATAAGAGATATTATGAAGCCGAAAATTATTTTGGCAGCCATGATATTGAGCGGGAGCACCCAGTTAATGGCTGCTCCCGCTCCTGTTTCAGAAGCTGCAAGTTCACAATCGAGTATTGAAAAGCGTTTAGCGTCGTTAGAGAATATGATGCAACAACGTAACTTTTTACAAGTTGAGTTACAGCAACAGCTTAATTTATTGCAAGATGAAGTAAGCCAAATTCGTGGTGTAACCGAAGAGCAAAGTTATAAGCTAGAAAAAGTGCTGCAGCGTCAGCGCGAGCTTTATCAAGAAATTGAAAACCGCGTAAGCCAAGCTTATAGTCAACCGGCTGCCACAGCGCCTGGAGTTGATCACACGCAAGCAAGCGATACTCAGACATACAGTGCCGATTTATCTGAAAACGAAGCATACGAGCGTGCTGTTGCGTTAATAATGAAAGATAAACGCTATGATCAGGCGATCCCAGAGTTTCAAACTTTTTTAACTACCTACCCAAATTCTGTGTATGCATCAAATGCACATTATTGGCTTGGGCAGCTGCTCACGATAAAAAATAACCCAGCTAAAGCAACGGAGCATTTTAAAGTGGTGGTTAATGAATTTCCAAATTCAAATAAGCGCCCAGATGCCATGTTAAAGTTAGGTACTTTGCTACAAGAGCAAAATTTAGCAGCCGAAGCGCAAAAAATACTGAACGATTTAATTAATCAGTATCCAAGTACCACTGCTGCAAAATTGGCCACAAAGCGCTTATAAAATTAATACAAGAGACTTGATTAGGCTGCTTTTTGTCATAAGCGGTCTAAAATTGTTCAGCTAAGCATAAAAACTTAAAAAAAGAGACAATTTCGGTTGCACTCATTTTATAAATAAGTATTATAAGCGCCCGCAGCAAACGAATGGTTACCCCACTCGAAATGCGACAAAAATAGAGCGGGTCATTAGCTCAGTTGGTAGAGCAGTTGACTTTTAATCAATTGGTCGATGGTTCAAATCCATCATGACCCACCATTATATTTATAGTAATAATGGTCTATTATCGGCGGATTTACGTAAGCTTAATTAATTATTAAATTAAGCACCCAGAGCGGGGCATTAGCTCAGTTGGTAGAGCAGTTGACTTTTAATCAATTGGTCGATGGTTCAAATCCATCATGCCCCACCAT
>NZ_JBEOOB010000041.1:0-30326 GCF_040308685.1 Pseudoalteromonas sp. 20-MNA-CIBAN-0454
AAAACAATTAGGGAAAAAGCCGCCATTTAAGTTCATCAAAATGAACTCATGGCGAAACTCTCTAAGTCCATTATCGAATGTAGCGATGCCAAACCAATGGTTTGAGGAGCAAGGTTTATATTCAATGGGAAAAGTAAGTACAGGATGGCTTGCTCAATCGGCGTTTAGAAAATAAGCCGAAGGGATAGAAGAATACAGGAGCCGTATACGAGGCCCGTACGTACGGCTCTGTGAGAGGGATGAGGCAAAAGCCTCACCCTACTCGATGTATCTACATTAGAGTAATAGCTATTTTTTTACTTGAGCGTCAAGCGACTCGCCATTTACATTACTCGAATCATCACTCATTAAATATAAGTAAGTAGGCATTAAGTCTTCAGGTGTTGCAAGTTTATCTCGGTCTTCACCAGGATAAGCACTAGCGCGCATTGAAGTGCGTGTAGCACCAGGGTTAATACAATTAATACGTATATTGGTTTTACCGACTTCACATGCCCATGTTTGCATCATGCCCTCTACAGCAAATTTCGAAATTGCATAAGGCCCCCAAAATTCGCGACCTTTACGGCCCACGCCAGATGATGTAAATACTACAGATGCATTTTTAGATTTGCGCAGTACAGGAAACAGCGCTTTAGTGATCATAGCTTGCGCGGTGACATTAACCTTCATTATGTTTTCAAAGGTTGACGAGCAAAAGTGCTCAAGTGGCCCTAACGTGCCTAAAATGCCCGCGTTATTTAATAAGCCATCAAGGCAGCCAAATTGAGACTCTATCGTGGCAGCCAGATCGCGGTAGTTTTGCTTAGTTGCGCCTTTTAAATCCATAGGGACTATTGCCGGTTGTGGATAACCTGCTTTAACAATCTCATCATAAACACATTCTAGTTTATTAGTTGTTTTGCCTAATAAAATAACAGTTGCGCCGTATTTAGCGTATGTAATTGCAGCTACTCGGCCAATTCCATCACCTGCGCCGGTGATTAAAATAACTTTATCTTTAAGTGCATTTTCAGCAGCTTGATAGGTGTTCATAAATGTACCCATGGATGAATTTTTTTTGATTTTAACATAGCAAAACATTAAGTAATCGAATTTATTGTAAATTTAGGTGGCGAAAGTAGAAAGTTTACGTTAAGTTTAACTGGTCTAATGTCTCATTAATAAACTGATTACATTGTTTTAACTTAATATACTTAATAAACACACTATAAAAATAAGATATGTGCGGAGCCAACAATATGAAAAAAATGCTACTCTCACTCTCGGTTACAGCTGCTCTTGCAGGTTGTGGCGGCGGAGAAACGCTAGAAGATGTTAAAAACGATTCGGTTACAGTTATCCCAAAGGCGACGGTAAAGTTTGATCCCGCTAATGGGGTTATATCTGTACCCAA
Source organism: Pseudoalteromonas sp. 20-MNA-CIBAN-0454 (assembly GCF_040308685.1). NCBI lineage: Bacteria > Pseudomonadati > Pseudomonadota > Gammaproteobacteria > Alteromonadales > Pseudoalteromonadaceae > Pseudoalteromonas > Pseudoalteromonas sp. 20-MNA-CIBAN-0454. The sequence goes on from NZ_JBEOOB010000041.1 coordinate 1,397, forward strand.
TGATTTATTAATGAGCGGTACCCAAGATGGTACTTTAAATATTCCTGGGGAATTAAATGACGCTAATGTGTCTATTCCTCGTGCTGCTTATGCTAACCCTCAACTTGCACTGGGTGCGCTTGATGGCTGGTCTACTCAAGTTCCTTTTAAAATAGATTTAACTTTCCCACCAAATGTAAGCCTAGATGCCACCTCTGCAGGTACACCAGGTTCAGTACGTATTTTTGAAGTGATAATGGGAGCAAGTTTAACCGATGAACAATGCTCACAAGCACCTGCAGGTGCTGCCTGTAAACTAGTAGGTGAGTTGCAATTTGGTGTTGACTTTATCACCCAAGCATCTGGTGATGCGGTGGCGGTTATTCCACTTAAGCCATTTAAAGCCGGCAGCTCTTATATTAATGTATTAACAACGGAGCTTAAAGACTCACAGGGGCGTGCTATTGAGCCGTCATCTACTTACGCTACAGTAAAACAAGAAGCGCCATTAATTACGCCAGAACAACTATCACTGCAAGGCGTAGTTAATAGCTACGAAAATGTAGTGGTTAGTTCAGGCAATATTACTAAAGATGAGATTATTTTCTCTGCTGCAATGACCATGCAATCGGCAGGGCCTGTGCTTGGTACAATTAAAAAGTTATTAGCAGCGAGCCTGCAAAATCCAAATTTACCGACACCAGCAATTACTGTACCTACTCAGCCAATGGTAAATGTACAGCAAGTATTTCAATCACAAGGTGTTACTGTTAGTGACGCCTTTAAAGGTGTGCAGTATCAAAAAGGTAGCATTATGTTGCCTATGTATTTAGGTACGCCTACAGGTAAAGAAATTAGCGATTTAAACGACACTTATTGGCAAGGCATGTGTGATAACGCAGTTGCTGTATTGGGTTATAAAGCACAAGCAGGTGCTGCATTTCCTACTGATCCAATTAGTGAAAATGACGGCGCATGTGCCGCATTAAGCGGTGGTAAATTACGTGATTTAGGGTTAGATAGCACGCGTCATTTAACCAAATATAATTCAATTCCTAAAGTGCAAAGTATGGCCGATGTGCCAGTGCAAGTGACTAAACCTATTTTGCCTATAATTAATGGTGTGCGCGCAAGTTTACAATTAGCACCTATTGCTATGCCTGAAAGTGGCTGGCCTGTGGTTATTATGCAGCACGGTATTACTACCAATAAAGAAACCATGCTGACATTAACGGCGCAGCTTTCTATTCAGGGTTTTGCCACAATTGCAATTGATCATCCGCGCCATGGCGAGCGAGGAATTGACGTAGATGCAGACGGTAACGATGACTTTAATGCAACCACAGGTTCAGTACTTAGTTATATGAACCTAAGCTCACTGCTTGTTGCCCGTGATAGTTTACGTCAATCAAGCGCCGATTTATTAGGCTTGCGTCTTGGCCTAAACTTTATTAATGATACAAGTATAAACAGTAAAGATGTGAGCTATGTTGGTCACTCACTGGGTTCAATTGTAGCACCGGCGTTTATTGCCCAAGCAAATAGCCCAATGGCTGAAACACTTGACCCACTGTTTAACGTTAATACAGTTGCGCTTGCAAGTGGCGGCGGTGGTATTGCCAGTTTCTTATTAGAATCACCTGCGTTTGGCCCATTTATTCAAGGCTCGGTATTATCACAAGCAGGTACAACCGAAGCCACTGAATTTAATGCATTTTTACAAGGTGATGCAATTTCTAACTGCGGTGTGTTACTACCAAATATGCAAGACTTCCTATCATGTGGTTATACCGAATATGCAACGGCTTTAACTATGGCTGGCGAAACGGGTAAGCTGGCAAATATTAAAGGCGTAATGACTCAATTTGCTTTTGCAGCGCAAACTGCACTAGATAGTGGCGATCCAACTAATTATGCCGCAACCGTTAAAGCACTCGAAACGCCTGTATATATGAACGTGGTAGTGGGCGATGGCGCAGGTAATAAGTCAGATCAAGTTATTCCTCCAAGTGTTGCTAGCAATCCGCTTGCAGGTAGTTTACCACTGGCCAACTTTATGGGCTTAGATACAGTGAGTACATCACAAGCACCTAGTGCCACGCCGTCTAGCTATTTAGTTAAATTTACTAAAGGGCATCATGGTTCAGTATTAACACCAGCGCCTAGCGAAGAGGCGGGTTCGGATGCTGCAGGTAGCTTAGCTGCTAACTCTGAAATGCAATTGCAAATTGCAACTTACTTAGCCGCTCGTGGTCGCTTGTTGTTAATTACAAATAGTGATGTTGTGACCGATTAATAGCTTACAACGCAATTAAGTAACCAAAGCCACTGTTTAGTGGCTTTTTTTTGTTAAAAAGCATGCTAAATTAGCTGAAATTTATAAATGGAGAAAAGTGTTGGAATTTTTATACGAATACGGTTTGTTTTTCGCTAAAACGGTTACTTTTGTTATTGCTATAGCCATTATTTTAATGCTGATAGTTGGTGCGGCAGTTAAGCCAAAAGCTAAAAAGGGTGAAATACAAATAGATAATATATCTGAACAACTAGATAATATTAAACAAAGCTTTTTACACAATACTTTAGGTAAAAAAGAACTTAAAGCACATCAAAAAAAGCTTAAGGCAGACAATAAAAAAAATGACAATAAAGAGCCAAAACCACGATTATATGTGGTTGATTTTATAGGCAGTATGGATGCACATGAAGTAGAGAGTTTAAGAGAGGAAATAACCGCTATTATTTCTATTGCTGATGCGAGCAAAGATAAAGTACTGATTCGTTTAGAAAGTGGTGGCGGAGTAGTGCATGGTTATGGGCTGGCAGCTTCACAGTTACAGCGCATTAAAAATGCAGGTATACCTTTGAGTGTTGCTATAGATAAAGTGGCAGCAAGTGGTGGTTATATGATGGCTTGTGTTGCTGATGAAATTATTGCAGCGCCATTTGCTATTGTAGGCTCGATTGGCGTAATAGCGCAGATACCTAACTTTAATAAAATATTAAAGAAAAACGATGTGGAATTTGAGCAAATAACCGCAGGGGAGTTTAAACGCACCCTTACTTTATTTGGCGAAAATACTGATAAAGCGCGTGAAAAATTTCGTGAAGAAATTGAGCAAACTCATGGTTTATTCAAAACTTTCGTAAGCACACAGCGCCCAAGTTTAGATATAAGCTCAGTGGCTACAGGTGAGCATTGGTTTGCAACTCAAGCGATAGATAAAGGCTTGGTAGACGTAATAAAAACCAGTGATGATGCATTGCTAGAGCAGCAACATGAGCGTCAAATTTATAAGATTAAATATAAGATTAAAAAAGGTTTAAGTGACAAGTTAGCACTTGGTTTTAGTAGTGCAGTTAATAAGGCCGGGGTTAATTTAGTTTCTAAGTTTAAATCATTAAACCCATAAATAGTGGATTACTTTAAGCTTAATTAGCTTTGGCCAATAAAAAACCCTTGAACTAATCAAGGGTTTTTTTAATGCGAAGTTATTTATTAACTCATAGGTTTACTTATGTTTTCTAAATCTTTCGCTGCATTTGGGTCATTATAAATAGACTCATCTAACTGACCTTCAGATTTAGCAACCACACAGGTAACCATACAGTCACCCGTAATATTAACTGCAGTGCGGGTCATATCTAGTAATCTATCTACACCAATAATTATTGCAATACCCTCTACCGGTAGGCCTACTTGATTAAGTACCATTGCTAACATAATTAAGCCAACACCCGGTACGCCGGCCGTGCCAACAGACGCTAACGTAGCCGTTAAAATTACCATTAAGTAATCAGAAATGGTTAAATCAACACTAAACACTTGTGCAATAAATACAGTGGCAACCCCTTGCATAATGGCAGTGCCATCCATGTTTATGGTTGCACCTAGCGGAATAGTAAATGAAGCAACAGAGTTATTAACCCCGAGTTTTTTAGTGGCTGTTTCAAGAGTAATTGGCATAGTTGAACTTGAAGTACTAAAACCAAACAAACAAGCGTGTTTCATTTTCTTTAAGAAAATTACAGGGTTTAAACCAGTCAATAGTTTTAATAACAAACTGTAATTTACAAACGCATGTAATAATAATGCAGCAACCACTACAAAAAAGTATTTAGCCAAGCTAACAATTAAGTTTAACTCTATGGTGGTAAATAGCTTTGCCATTAAGAAAAACACCCCGTAAGGCGCCACGTTCATTAATAAAGTAACTAGCTTTAAAATTACCGTATTAAGATCTTCAAAAACCACCGCTACGCGCTTTCCGGCATTACCACTAAGTGCCATAGCAATACCAAACAGTAATGCGAAAACAATAACTTGTAGCATATTACCTTTTGCCATAGCTTCAAAAGGGTTGGTTGGAAACATATCTATAATAACGCGCGCTAAGGTAGGTGCCTCAGATACGTCGTAACTTGCATCTGTTGGCAAGTCAATACCTACGCCAGGGCTAAACAGTAAAGCCAAAGTAATAGCCAGAGTAATAGCTAAGGCTGTGGTAATTAAATATAAACCAATTGATTTACCACCCAAGCTGCCTAATTTTTTAGGATCGCTTAAGCTACATGTGCCACACACTAAAGATACAAATACTAAAGGAACAACCAGCATTTTTAAGCTGGCAATAAATATTTGCCCACCAATGTGAAAAATTCCATCAACAAAAAAAGCTTTAATTGGCAAAGAGAATAACCCAAGTGGTATTAGGTAATCGTCTTCACCAGCTAATATAGCTTGAAATAAAAAGCCTACGGCAATACCTAATGCCATGCCTATCATTATGCGAGTTGTTAAGCTCATTGAACGTATTTTCGACATATTTCCAATCTATTTTTTATAAATTTGGCACAGCCTACCAGCATGTAAATATTTATACAGAAAAATTTATTAATAATTTAAATTTTTTTATCAAAGAAAGTATCAAAAAACTGTGATTTTAGACTAAGTTATAGGTTAATATGAGGTAAACAATACAAAGTTAATAATAATAACGCTAGGGAGAGGTTTATGCCTTTAACACGACTGCTAAGCATTATGATGCTCAGCTTTTTTATCACAGCTTGTGGTGGTGGTGGCTCACTTGAAAAGGAGGGCAGTATAGGTGATGGTAACGGAGGAACAACACCTGATGTACCCACCTACGCCGTTACGCTTCAAGGCTACTCCCAAGAGGATGGCAGTGCATCGAATACTGTTACAGCGGCCTCTGCGCTAGATTTGCGGGCTAAACTTGTTAAAGATGGCGTACCAGTTAGTGGCGCAAGAATTACTTTTACTTTATCAGATGATGTAGGGATATTAAACCCAAACTCTGGCAGCGCTTTAACAAAAGATGATGGTGTTGCGAAGATAGAATTAACCGCAGGCACCGTAAAAGGAGCTGGAGCTGTTACTGCTAGTTATACGGTTGATGGCGAAACATATACTAGTCAGTTTGATTTCGAGTCAGCAGGGGATGCTGATATTAATGATCCAAGCATATTTTCTTTAGCATTAGAAGGCTATTCAAAGTCAGATGGTATTAAATCAAATAGAGTGTCTGCAAGTTCAGTAATTGAACTCAAAGCCAAACTTGAAAAAGATGGCTCTGCGGTAACTGGCGCAAGAGTTACTTTTACATTGGCAGATGAAGTTGGTGTATTAAACCCGCTCTCTGGTAGTGCGTTAACAAAAGACGACGGTATTGCAACATTAGATCTTACCGCGGGTACAGTAAAAGGAGCTGGTGTTGTTACTGCTAGTTATACTGTTAACGGCGCTACGTATTCTAGCCAGTTTTCATTCGAGTCTGCAGGGGATGCGGATGGCAGTGGTTCAAATTTATTTACTTTATCATTAGAGGGTTTTTCAAAATCTGATGGTAGTAAATCAAATAGAGTGTCTGCAAACTCAGCTATAGAGCTCAAAGCAAAGCTTGAAAAAGATGGCTCTTCAGTTAATGGTGCAAGAGTTATTTTTACACTGGCAGATGAAGTAGGTGTATTGAACCCTAGCTCTGGTAGTGCATTAACAAAAGGCGATGGTATTGCAACATTAGACCTTACAGCTGGTACAGTAAAAGGAGCTGGTGTTGTTACTGCAAGCTATACAGTTGATGGCGAAACGTATACTAGTCAATTTGCATTCGAGTCTGCAGGAGATGCAGGGGGTAATGATACAAGTTTATTTATTTTATCTTTAGAAGGGTTTTCACAAGCAGACGGAAGTAGATCAAACACTGTTTCTGCAGGTTCGCCTTTAAATTTACATGCAACGTTAACTAAAGAAGGTATTGCTGTTACAGGAGAGCGTATTACTTTCACCTTAGCAGACAGTATCGGCAAGCTAAATCCTACATCAGGAACAGCTATCACAGATAACACTGGTATTGCTAAGATAGAACTTGGTGCAGGAGAGGAAGCCGGAGCAGGTGGAGTCACTGCCAGTTATACAATAAATGGTGTAACGTATAGTGATACATTTTCATTTCAATCTACTGGTGGTCAAGAAGCTTATCAATTGCTTTTAAAAGGGTACTCTAAATTAGACGGTAGTGAATCTAATAGTGTAACCGCTGAGCAGCCATTAGATTTGCATGCGATACTGACTAAAGAAGGTAAGGCAGTTACTGGTGAGCGCGTCGTGTTTAGCTTAGTGGATGATATTGGCAAGCTAAATCCTACATCAGGAACAGCTATTACAGACAATACAGGTATTGCAGTAATAAAGCTTACAGCAGGAGAAAAAGCCGGAGCAGGTGAAGTTACTGCATCGTATACAATCAATGGTGTGAGTTATAAAGATACATTTTCATTTCAATCAAGTGGCGATCAAGTTGCTTATACGTTGAGTATTCAAGGTTATTCAAAAGAAACAGGTGCTCAATCAAATACTGTAACCAGTTTAGAAGCACTAGATTTAAAAGCCACTGTACTTGATGATATTGGTGCTCCTGTAACTGGTAAAAGCGTGACTTTTGCTCTTGATGGAAATATAGGTGCTTTGAATCCAGAATCTGGAAGTGTGTTAACAGATAATTCAGGTGTAGCTCAAATTGAGTTAACCTCTGGTAATGTAGCCGGAGCTTCAAGTGTAGTTGTTCGCTACATCAATCAAGGACAAACTTACTCATCTGAACCATTTGACTTTGAAGCAGTTATTGTTGAAAAAGCACAGCTAACAGTTAATTTAATAGCTTCAGATGGCACAGAAACAAGAATGGTTGATTTTGAACATCCAGCAGTAGCACAAGCAAAGTTATTAGTAGATGGACAACCAAGTGCATATCAATTAATTCAATTTGATTTGTCGGGCTTTGGTAAAATCAATCCATCAAACGGTACCGCAATGACAGATGCTGAAGGTATCGCAAAAGTAGACTTACTAACAGGCATTGAGGCAGGTGCTGGTATAATTTCTGCTACTTATAAGCTTGACGAAAATACTGCATTTGATTCGAATTCTTTCACTTATACATCTAAAGGTGATGCGCCTCCTCCTGGTACATCTAATGATTTCACTATAGATTTAAGTTTACTATCTTCTACAAATTTAACACAAATAAGTGAAATTAGCGCAGCTGATAGTGGCTTGGTTGTGGCGACTATTTTAGATGTAAACGGCATGCCTGCTGTAGGTAAAGTTGTAACATTTAGCTCAACTTTAGGGAGCTTATTACCGAGTTCTGGTACTGCCTTAACTGATGCAGAGGGAATTGCAAAACTAAATCTTACTTCTGGGACTGTTGAAGGTGCAGGCATTGTTACAGCGCAGTTTGAGGCTGTTGAAGCTAAATTAGGTTTTTATACTCGTGGCGATGCTATCGATCCTAATCAAAGCAGTGCAGATATAAGTTTTAGCATATTAAAAAATTGCCCCTCAGACTTTAAAACAATCAGAAATGTAAGCTCGTGTGAAGAAACTGCCAGTATTTCCGGCGATTCTGCAGGGATTCTTTATATACAGGTAAATAAGAAAGACTCGACTACAGCGCTAGCACAAACGTTAGTTACTGCAACAACTGCGATTGGCTCTATATCACCAAGTACAGGTACCGCGATCACTGATGAAAACGGTATCGCTTTGCTAGATATAATCCCTGGGCGAGATGTTGGTGCTGGTGAGATTACCGTATCTGTTTTAAACAGCAGCCTTACTAAAGCATTTCAAATTGCAGCAGTTGATATTGATATTGCTATATCTAGCTCTGTAGCAAGTGGGCAATCTTTAACTGCAGGTTCAACCGCACTCGTTTCAGTAGAAATCACTAAAGACGGTAGCTTGTATACAGCGCCTTTAAATGTTGAGTTTTCATCTGGATGTGTCGACTCTGCCTTAGCTGTAATTGATGAGAAAGTGACGAGTATTGGTGGTTTTGCGCGTTCTACTTATCGACCTTTAACGTGTGTAGGCGGAGATATAATAACAGCCAGTGTAATAACTGGTGGTGATACTGTTTCAGCTAACACAACGATTAATGTATCACCGGCAAATATTGGCTTTATTCAATTTGTTGAGGTTACTAAACCGGTAATATCACTTAAAGGTACGGGCGGAGCAAATCGAAGTGAAATATCAGAAGTGGTCTTTAAGCTTGTTGATGCTAATGGTAACGATCTAGCTTCAAGAACGGTTGACTTTACGTTATCAACGGCTGTGGGTGGTATAACATTAGGAGCCGATTCAGCAATAACAAATGCACTAGGTGAAATTAGAACAACAGTGCAATCTGGTGTTGTTGCAACTCCCGTACGTGTAATTGCATCAATAGAAGAAGATATTGATGGTGACACAGTAACAGTATCTGCGCCATCAGACGTGTTAGTAATTAGTACGGGTATTGCAGATCAAAATAGCTTTTCGTTATCACGCTCAATTTTCAACGTACATGGGCTTAACGTTGATGGCAGCGAGGTGACCGTTAATGCAAGGCTAGCAGATCATTTCAATAATCCTGTGCCCGATGGTACCGCAGTGAGCTTTATTACAGAAGGTGGTGTTATAGAACCAAGTTGTACGACTTTAAATGGCGCTTGCTCAGTAACATGGCGTAGTAGTAACCCTCGTCCATTCACTGAAACTATGTATGAAAATACAATTGCACAGAAGTGTGATAGAGGCTTGCCGTGTCCATTAGGTATTTTGAATAATGACTACAGTGTTGATCTTCCTTTAGGCGGCAGAGCAACAGTGCTTGCTTATGCTATAGGTGAAGAAACATTCTCAGATCTAAATGGTAATGGGTACTTCGATAGCCAAGACTTTTTTAGTGAGCTGTTTGATATTCCAGAAGCGTTTATTGATAATAATGAAGACGGCACTTATGGCGGTAAAGATTGTAATGCACCAGCAGATCATTGTTCGGTAAATAATTCTAAAGGTGATGAATTTGAAGAGTTTATAGACTTTGATAATGATGGACTGTGGACAACAGGTAACAGTATGTACAATGGTTTATTATGTAGGCCAGAAGATGTTGCTATTAACTTGTGTAGTCGCGACCTAGTTAATGTATTCCAAAACCAAGAAATTGTTATGTCTGGTGATGCTGCATTTTTCAGAGTTGTTACTTTTGCCAACGATTGCGCTGCAATACCGGGAGTAACAGCGTCTGAAGTGCATGTGAATAGTGACCCTGCAAGCCCGGTGATTCGAAGAGTACCGAATGATTTAACAAGCGCTAAAATGTGTCAAATTTCACAAATAGATTTGACCGAAGCAACCGGTGTTACAAGTGCTGGCGCGACAGTTTATATAGCTGATATTTATAACAATCCATTACCAGCAGAAACAACTGTAAAAATCACTTCAGAAGAAGGGAAATTATCAGGTACAACTGATTACGTGTTCCCTAATACGACAAGTATCAGACCTATTAACCTGTCGTTTGGCATCTCAAGAGTGTTAGTAGAGGACAAAAATAGTGTTGTAAGTGGTAATTTAACTATTACTGCAACAGCAACATCTGGATTAATTACCTCTACTTCAATAACAATATTACATGACAAAAAACTGTAATTTGATGCTGTTTTAAAAAAATGCCAACCATAAGGTTGGCATTTTTTGTTTCTATTCTATATATTCCCCATCAATTACTCTAAAAACACCTGTTTGTTTAAATTAAACGCAGAAATTGTTCGTTTATTCGCTTAAAACTGAAAAGTTTGTATTAAAAGCTTGTAACAATTAGTGTTTGTAGATATACCTATAAATATTCGTGCCGCTTATGTCGGCTAAACACATTTTAAAAAACTTGGTTAGAAATAGGCAACTATGGGCAAATCGCTAGTAATTGTAGAGTCACCTGCTAAGGCTAAAACAATTAATAAATATTTAGGTAATGACTTCATCGTAAAGTCCAGTATTGGACACGTGCGAGATTTACCTACTTCAGGTTCTGGAAAAAACAAAGTGCCAGCGACTAAAACGCCGGCTGAAGTGCGTAAATTACCACCTGAAGAGAAAGCAGCGTATAAAAAGCAACGAGACTATTCTAACTTAGTCGCGCGTATGGGCATTGACCCTGATAAAGGCTGGGAACCACATTACGAAATACTGCCCGGAAAAGAAAAGGTAGTACAAGAGCTTAAAAAGCTTGCCGAAAACGCTGACCAAATATATCTCGCAACGGATTTGGATAGAGAAGGGGAAGCAATTGCTTGGCACCTTCAAGAAATTATTGGCGGTGACCCTGCAAAATATAAGCGTGTGGTTTTTAACGAAATTACAAAAAACGCAATTCAGCAAGCATTCGAAACACCCGGTGAGCTTAATACCGATATGGTATATGCACAGCAAACACGTCGCTTTTTAGACCGTGTTGTTGGTTTTATGGTATCTCCCTTACTGTGGGCAAAAGTGGCACGTGGACTTTCGGCTGGACGCGTACAATCGGTAGCAGTGCGCTTACTCGTTGAGCGTGAACGCGAAATTAAAGCGTTTATACCTGAAGAGTTTTGGGATATTCATGCCGACGTTAAAAATGCAGAGTCAGAGTTACGCTTAGAAGTAGCCAAACAAGCAGGCAAGCCATTTAAGCCAGTAAATGAAGCTCAGGCAAGCGCAGCAGTTAAAAGCCTTGAGAATGCAGAATATAAAGTTATAAGCGTTGACGAAAAACCAAGTAAAAGTCGCCCAAGTGCGCCTTTAATCACCTCAACTATGCAACAAGCAGCCAGTACACGTTTAGGCTATGGCGTTAAAAAAACCATGATGCTAGCGCAGCGCTTGTACGAAGGCGGTTACATTACCTATATGCGTACCGACTCAACTAATCTGTCAAAAGATGCGGTTGCTATGTGTCGCGAATATGTAACAGAGCAATTTGGTGAAAAATACTTACCTAAAGATCCTATTAATTATAGCTCAAAAGGCAATGCACAAGAGGCGCATGAAGCAATTCGTCCATCTAGTGTAACTGTGCTTTCGGGGCATATTGAAGGGGTTGATGCCGATGCTAAAAAACTATATGAGCTAATTTGGCGTCAATTTGTAGCGTGCCAAATGGTACCTGCAGAATACGACTTAACGACATTAACGGTAGCAGCAAATGACTTCCAACTAAAAGCCAAAGGCCGTGTGCTACGCTTTGATGGTTGGACTAAAGTACAGCCTGCTATTCGTAAAAAGAACGAAGAAGATCAGTCTTTACCTGCAGTAACAGTAGGCGAAACATTAACGTTAATTGAACTTGACCCTAAGCAACACTTTACTAAACCGCCAGCGCGTTTTAGCGAAGCGAGTTTAGTAAAAGAGCTTGAAAAACGTGGTATTGGCCGCCCATCTACTTATGCATCTATTATTTCTACTATTCAAGATCGCGGTTATGTACGGGTTGAAAACCGTCGTTTCTTCGCTGAAAAAATGGGCGAAATAGTTACCGACCGCTTAGTAGAAAATTTTGAAGACTTAATGAACTTTGACTTTACCGCCAAAATGGAAGGTCGTTTAGATGATATCGCCGAAGGCGAGCGCATTTGGACCGAAGTACTCGATAAGTTTTATGCCGACTTTTCAACGCAATTAACTGTTGCGAAAGACGAGCCTGAAAATGGCGGAATGCGTCTTAATGAAATGGTCGAAACTGATATTGAATGTCCGACTTGTAGCCGTAAAATGGGTATCCGTACCGCATCTACTGGCGTGTTCTTAGGGTGTACTGGTTATAACTTGCCACCAAAAGAGCGTTGTACAACAACGATGAACTTAGTATCGGGCGATGAAGCAGTTGCCGCAGACAGTGCCGATGCAGAAGATCTTGAAACCGAAACATTAATGCAAATGAAACGTTGTCCAATTTGTGAAACGGCAATGGATTCATATCTAATCGACGAAACCCGTAAATTACATGTATGTGGTAATAACCCAGCATGTAGTGGACACGTAGTTGAGCAGGGCACGTTTAAAATTAAAGGCTATGACGGGCCACTTATTGAATGTGATAAGTGTGGCGCGGATATGGAATTAAAATCGGGACGTTTTGGTAAATACTTTGGTTGTAATAACGACGAATGTAAAAACACCCGTAAGTTACTTAAAAATGGCGAAGCTGCGCCGCCAAAAGAAGACCCTGTTCACATTACCGAATTAGAATGTGAAAAGTCAGATGCGTATTTTGTTTTACGTGATGGCGCTGCAGGTATTTTCTTGGCTGCAAATACCTTCCCTAAATCGCGCGAAACACGTGCGCCTAAGGTTGAAGAGTTACAACGCTTTAGAGACCGTATTTCACCTAAGTTTTATTACTTAGCCGATGCACCAGCACAAGATCCAGATGGAAACTTAGCTGTTGTACGCTACAGCCGTAAAAATAAAGAGCAGTATGTAATGACCGAAGTCGACGGTAAAGCGACCGGTTGGACTGCGCATTATGTTGCGGGTAAGTGGGTTGAAGAAGCGAAGAAAAAAGCAGCACCAAAAAAGAAAGCAGCTGCCAAAAAAGCGCCTGCTAAAACTAAGGTTAAAGCAAAAACTAAAAAAGATGATGAATAAATAATACTAATATAAGTATTTAATTTTTCTCTTTTTGAAAGCAATAAAAAACCGGAATACACTTTGAGTGTCGATTCCGGTTTTTTTATATCTAATTAAAAGTGATCGCAACGGCTGTATTAGCAATAGACTTAATTAGACAATAAACTTAATTAGACAATAAACTTAATTAAATTTTTACTGCAGAGACCTTTTTGTAGCCTTCTGATACAAGCTCATCATTCACGCACTTTAATACATAGCCATAAAGCTCTTCATTGCTTACGTCGTCATCTTTAGCCCAGTTAACACACATTTCTGTGTATTCTTTAACTGTTTCAGCTGAAGCGTCCGCCGCATCTTCTGCAACCACATTAAGTGCAGACAGTGCAAATAGAGGTGCTACGATTAATGCTAGCAATGCTTTGTTCATTTGTTTATTCCTAAAAAATGTTATGACAGTTGTTATTTAAAACAAGTGTGCCCAAGCCAGAACAACTCTGTTGGTATGCTGATTTTTAATCGAATTTGAAATAAAAGATAACGAAATATTTTTATCGTCAGGATAAGGAATACTAAAATTGCAATAGGCTCAACTCATTGTATTAGAATAGGAAATAAGTTAATGTTAAATTTTAATGGTAATTAGGATCATACATGGACGAATCATCAAGCTCTAAGCCAACCAAAACAAATAAAATAGAATCGGTATTGGAGTGTTTTATATTTAATGGACGTTGGTTAATAGCACCATTTTTTGTTGGGTTATTATTTGCGGTAATAGTATTATTAATAAAGTTTTTTAAGCAGCTTTACTATATGGGGAGCTCAGTATTTAGTGCGTCTAATCAAGATATGTTAGTTGCTATTCTAACATTGGTTGACACCACGCTTTTAGCTGGCTTGTTAATGATAGTTATTTTTAGCGGTTATGAGAGTTTTGTGTCTAAGCTTAAAACTAATAACCATGAAGACAGGCCTGCTTGGATGGGAAAAGTTGGCTTTTCCGGTTTGAAAATGAAACTGATCAGTGCAATTGTTGCTATTTCTGCTGTAGAATTATTAAAAGTATTTTTAAACTCAGCACAATATTCATCAGATCAGCTTATATTTAAAATAGTAATCCACCTAACCTTTGTTGTTTCAGGGGTACTGTTTGCGTTTACCGATTATTTAAACTGTAAAACTAGCAGTCATTAAGTTGTAAGCTATAAAAAAGCCTGAGCGTACTCAGGCTTTTTTTTTTATATTAAATGACTTTTAGCTACATTGGGCGTAATAGCAGCCAAAACCATTCATTATTAGCTGGTTATTACTCAAAGTAGCATTGTGATGCGAAAGCGTGTCATACGCTTTAGTTATAGCCACCGGCAAACTTAATCTTGCTTGTTGCGCACTTAAATTAAATACACACAGCATTTTTTCATTATTAAGTGTTCTATAAAACGCCAGGATCGGTTCAGCCGTTTGGATAAACTCAATATCGCCTGTAATCATCACCGCTTGCGTTTTACGCCAAGCCATAAATTCACGGTACGCGTTTAAAATAGAGTTTTTATCGCTATTTTGCTCTGCTACCGATTGAGATTTGTGTGCTGTGTCTACAGGCAACCAAGGCTTATTTTCACTAAACCCAGCATAATCTACTTGCTCATTTTCCCAAGGAATTGGAGTTCTACAGCCATCACGGCCTTTAAAGTTAGGCCAAAATGTAATTCCGTAAGGGTCTTGTAAGTCTTCAAAGGCCACGTTTGCTTCGCCCAAACCTAGCTCTTCCCCTTGATACATACATACACTACCACGCAGTGAAGCGAGTAGGGCTGTAAGCATTTTACATTGGGCAGGGTTAATTTCGCCATTGTCGCTCCAACGGCTCGCAACACGTTCTACATCATGGTTACTAAACGCCCAGCAAGGCCAACCTTCAGTCATTTGCTGCTCAAGCGTTTGCACTGTTGTTCTAATGTATTCACTAGAGTAGTCATCAGTGAGTAATTCAAAGCTGTAGCCCATGTGTAGCTTATCGCCACCTTGGGTATACTGCGCCATGGTAGCGAGTGAATCTTCAGATGATATTTCACCCAATGAAACCGCACCTGGATACTTATTAAGTAAGGCACGAATATCTTGCATAAATTCGATGTTTTCTGGTTGGGTGTTGTTGTAATAGTGATACTGAAACGCGTACGGGTTATCTTCACTAAAACCGCGGCCTTGGCGCTTATCTTTTGGTTTTGCAGGATTGTCGCGTAATTGCGCATCGTGGTAGCAAAAGTTAATTGCATCGAGCCTAAAGCCATCTACACCTTTTTTCAGCCAAAATTCCACGTTATCAAGCACAGCTTGTCTAACATCTGGATTATGAAAGTTTAAATCGGGCTGCTCGGTAAAAAAGTTGTGTAAATAATACTGACCTCGGCGCGGCTCCCACTGCCATGCCGGGCCGCCAAAAATAGATAACCAATTATTAGGTGCTGTACCATCTTCTTTTGACTCAGCCCAAACATACCAATCAGACTTATCATTAGTGGTATTTTCGCGGCTATCTAAAAACCATTGATGTTGATCAGAGGTATGGCTGAGTACTTGGTCAATAATAATTTTAATATCGCGGGCATGCGCTTGTTCAATTAGCGCATCAAAATCGTTTAAATCACCAAATATTGGGTCAATATCTCGGTAGTCGCTAATATCGTAACCAAAGTCTTTCATTGGCGATTTAAAAAAAGGTGAAATCCAAATAGCATCAACACCTAAGCTTTTAATATAATCAATGCGATTAATTATCCCCTTTAAGTCACCAATACCATCATTGTTGCTATCTTGAAAGCTACGCGGATAAACCTGATAAATTACCGCACCTTTGTACCACTGCTGTTGGGTCATGCTTTTCTCCGTCATTGTACACCGTATTTCGATTACGCTAAATATGGTTTGTTAACTCACCATATAATATTTCTAAAAAGCATACGTGAAGCCCGTGATTCTGTAAAAATACTACATACGTATGCAGTAAAATACACACTTTTTAAGTATTAAAAAAATCACTAAAAACCAATTAAATATTTTAAATTAGCGAGAAAACAACCTTACCAATTAAGGTTTTTAAATTGATTTATAGGTTAATTCTTATTTTAATCATTATTAACAATGGCTTGAGTTAATCGCCTCTATACTTCATTGGTCTTACCAATTGTACGCCCAACAATAAGCGTATACAGAGCAGGGATCAGCTTAAATATGGTTATTTTTATGCAGTTTACATTTAACAACTTGCGCCATTTATTGATAAATATAATTATTTAACTAAATTTATTAAGTAATTAATACGAATTTATGAAAGTCTATTAAAAACAAGCGTTTGTGCTGTTATGAGTGGCTTTTATGTTAATATGTTGTCAATGTGCGAGTGTTGAATACGTATGCATAAAGTTGTTAATAAAATGAAGAGAGCGTTAACATTAATCCTGACAACAAAATTAGCTCGCTTTGTTTGACTATCACTCAAACAAAGCGAGGATCACACTATGGGTAACGAGAGAGGATCACACTATGGGTAACGGGAATAACATCATGTCTATGTTCAAACCAAGTATATTAACGTTGGCATTAACAGCTGCCGGTTTATCAAGCTTTGCTACTGCTGCCGCGCAAGAAAATACAATAAAAAAAGAAGACGTAGAAGTCATCGAAGTTAAAGGTTTCCGTGGCAGCGTCGTTGAGTCAATCAATACAAAACGTTTTTCATCTGAAGTAGTAGAGTCTATCTCTGCAGAAGATATTGGTAAATTACCAGATTCGTCAATTGCTGAGTCAATTGCACGTTTACCAGGTTTGACCGCGCAGCGCCTAGATGGCCGTGCCAGTCGTGTAAGCGTTCGTGGTTTTAGTGAAAACGAAAGTGCAACAACCTTTAATGGTCGTGAGCAGGTATCGATTGGGGACAATCGTGGTGTTGAGTTTGACCTTTACCCATCTGAAATAATGAGCGGTGTAACCGTATATAAAACACCAAACGCAAGCTTAGACGCAGAAGGTATTGCAGGTGTTATCGACATGCAAACCGTAAAACCTTTAAGTAAAGGTGAGCGTGTGATCATGTTTAATGGTCAATTAGAGCAAACTGGTTTCGATAAGTTAAACCCAGACGGTGATGATCAAGGTTTCCGCGGTACGGTGTCGTATATTGACCAATTTGCAGATGACACAATCGGTGTCGCATTCGCATACAATACCATGAGCTCACCAAACCAAGAAAAACGCTGGAACTCATGGGGTTATCCTGACTATAGTATCTCAGAAAATAAAGTTAGAGATGACACAACAGTAGGCCCATACAATCCTATTTTAGGTGGCGCAAAACCATTTGTGCGTTCATCTACGCTTGAGCGTGATTCTGCAATGCTTGTTATCGAAGCCGCACCAACAGATCGCTTAAACATGACGTTTGATGCACTTTATGTTGACTTCTCAGATGAAAAAATCCTTCGCGGTATTGAAGTACCATTTGCTTGGGGCCAAGGAACAATCGATCCAAGCTCAGCGGTCGTAGATGCTGAAAGTGGTTTTATCACCAGCGCGGTAACACAAGGTCAACGTGTTGTTGTACGTAATGACTACGAAGAGCGTAATGCGGAGTTAACTCAGTTTGGTTTTAATACTAAATATGATATCAGTGATGACTGGTCAGTTGAGTTTGATGCGAGCCGCTCTGAAGTAGAGCGCCAAATTTGGAGTATCGAAAGCTATTCAGGTACTGGCCGTGGAGATAATAATGGTGTTGCTGACAACATAGGTTATGCGTTTGACGGTGGTAACACTGGTGCGCAGTTCTCACATGAACTCGATTACAGTGATTACGGCTTAATTCAATTAGGTGGGCCATTGTCATGGGGGGCGAGTAAAGCACTGAACGATAATTATGGTTTAACAGGCACACCTTACGAAAATACTGCCCAAGATGGTTTTATTAATGCTCCTGAAATTAATGATGAACTAACCACACTAAAGTTTGCTGCAAGCAAAGTACTTGAAAGTGAGTATTTCAGTAAAGTTAGTTTTGGTATTTCATACCGTGACCGTGAAAAGTCTAAATTATCAGAAGGTTACTACATGACCTTAAAAGACTTCTCGCTTGCAAATCCGGGCATGTTGTCTATCCCTGAGCAATATCGTTTAGGCACTGCTAGCCTAGATTTTATTGGTATGGGTGATATGGTTGCTTACGATACCAATGGTTTAGTGAACGATGGTTATTATGACTTACTGCAAGAAAGCTTAACGGACCAAAAACATAAAACGCAATCATGGACAGTGCAAGAAGAAGTAACCGCTGTTTTTGCGCAACTTGATATTAATGCCGAGCTTGGCTCAATTCCAGTTACAGGTAATATTGGTGCGCGTTACGTACAAACAGACCAATCATCACAAGGTTCAGCTGCTAACACCACAGCAGATGGGTTAGTAGTGGTAACGCCTACTGATGTAAGTCATGACTATAACCACTTTTTACCAAGCATTAACTTATCGTTTGCGATTGATGAAGAGCAAACGATTCGTTTTGGTGCGGCAAAAACAATTTCACGTGCGCGACTTGATGAGATGAATGCATCAGTAAATGCATCCTACAACCAGCAACCTGATGAAAATGGTAACTATTGGACTATCTCAGGTGGTAATCCAAACTTAGAACCAAAAGAAGCCACTGGTCTAGATTTAAGCTACGAAAACTACTTTGATGCAGAAGGCTATTTTTCAGCTGCATTCTTCTATAAAGATATCACCCAGTGGATTTTTGATGGCAGCTATGAAGTAGATATGTCGGGGGTTGCTGATCCATCAACAGGTCAAGTTCCAGCTAATTCAACCGGTTCTGGTTCAGGTAAAGTGAACGGTGGTGAAGGTGACTTATGGGGTTACGAATTATCACTTGCATTGCCATTTCATATCTTTCATTCATCACTTGATGGTTTTGGCTTAATCGCAAGCCATACAGGTGTAGAGCAAGATCTTAAAGATCAAAACGGTAACGATTACGAGTTACCAGGCTTATCAGACCAAATTGATAGCTTAACGGTTTACTTCGAGCGTAGTGGTTTCCAAGCACGTACTAGTATGCGTAAACGCAGCGCCTTTAAAGGTGATGTTTATGGTTTAGGCTTTGCAACAACACAGGTTGATATCAAAGGCGAAACCATTTGGGATGCGCAAGTTGGTTATGACTTTGGTGAAGGCGGTGTAGAAAGCTTAGATGGCTTAAGCATTACTTTCCAAGTACAAAATATCACTGAAGAACCGTTTCTATCATTACAAGGTGATAGTGATTTACAAGTACGTGATTACCAAGATTATGGCCGTACGTTCTTACTTGGCTTTAGTTACAAGCTATAACATTCTTTAGCGTTGAAAGGCCCTTGTGATTTGTTTTACAAGGGCTTTTTTATATCGACTACACTTAACTAAAAGCAAGTGGAGCAGGGGCTATGCAGAATAAACAAATAAAAGGCGTGGTAATAGCTGGTGGTGGCACTGCGGGTTGGATAACCGCAGCCTTACTAAATAAAGTGCTAGGTAAAATAGTTAATATTACCCTGATTGAATCAGAGCAAATTGGTACTGTGGGAGTGGGTGAAGCGAGCATTTCGCCGATTCTTCACCTTAATGCGGCATTAGGTATACCTGAGAGTGAGTTTATTAAAGCAACTCAAGCGACCATTAAATTGGGGATCGAGTTTGAAAACTGGCGAGCACCACAACACAGCTACATGCATGCTTTTGGTGAGATAGGCAAAGATCTCCCGTTTTGTGAGTTTTATCATTATTGGTTGAGGGCCAAGCAACAGGGCACTAATGCTGATTTTTGGGATTTTTCACTTAACTACCAAGCGGCCAAACAGCATAAATTCGCCCATTTAAAACATATTCCTAATACCCAGCTTAGTGGTTTAAATTATGCTTATCATTTTGACGCTACCTTGTACGGGGAATTTTTAAAAGGGCTGACTATATCACGCGGTGTTAAACGTATTGAGGGTCAAATTGCGGATGTTAAGCAATGCCCAGAGAGCGGTTTTGTAAAAGCACTTGAGCTGTTAGATGGGCAAATAATTTCAGGCGATTTATTTATAGACTGCACAGGCTTGAGTGCATTGCTCATTGAAAAGACCTTAAACACAGGATTTGAAGATTGGACGCATTGGCTACCTTGCGACAGCGCAGTAGCAGTGCAAAGTGAATCAGCGAATGAGCCAGTACCTTATACTCGCTCTATTGCCCAAAATGCTGGTTGGCAATGGCAAATACCTTTACAGCACAGAGTTGGTAACGGCTTAGTGTTCTCGAGCCGCTATTTAACAGATGATGAAGCAAAGCAGCAATTACTCGCTAATTTGCCCGGCAAAGCAATAACAGAGCCGCGGGTGATCCGTTTTAAAACGGGGCGCCGACGCTTACAATGGCATAAAAATGTAGTTGCTATTGGACTCTCAAGTGGGTTTTTAGAGCCGTTAGAGTCAACCAGTATTCATTTAATTCAAACAGCGGCTATTCGATTAATTAAGTTGTTTCCGCATAATGGGATTAAACACTCGCAAGTAACTACATATAACCTGCAAAGTAAAACCGAAATAGAACGCATACGCGACTTTATAATTTTACATTATAAGCTTACCACCCGCACAGATAGCGCATTTGGGCGTCAATGTCAGCAAATGAGTAATCCCGAAACTCTGCAACAAAAAATAACCTTGTTCAAGCAAACAGGCAAGCTCACTCGAGAAGACGACGAACTTTTTTCCGAGCCAGCGTGGCAGCAAGTAATGATAGGTCAGGGGCTTGAAGCAGATGATTATCACCCATTAGCCAACGCCCTAACTGATGAGCCGCTGCTCGCATTATTTTCTGATTTAAAAGCTTTGATTAACCACACGGTTGAACAACTCCCTTCCCATAGTGAATTTTTATCTAGGATGAAAAATAATTAAATGAAAAAGCTAATTAAAGCACTGTTTGCTACAACATTGTTTACTGCAATACCATTTACTGCAACAAAGGCACAGGCCATGTCTGTATCGCCACAAAATTGGTGGGTTGGCATGCAAAATGAGGCATTGCAAGTTATGTTGCATGAGCCAAACATTGCTAAACAACAGTGGCAATTAATCCCCTACAATGGGGTTAAGTTAATCAGTATTAGCAAAACAGATAACCCTAATTATGCGTTTTTAAACCTAAAAATAACGCCGCAAGCAAAGCCTGGTGACTTAGTGTTTACCAGCCCAACGGGTGAGCGCTTTGAATACCCGTTACATACTCGCAGCAGCAACAGTGCCAAGCGTAAAGGCTTTAACAGCCAAGATACCCTTTATTTAATTAACCCAGACCGTTTTGTAAATGGCGATAGCAGTAACGACACCGCAGCAGGCATGTTAGAGGCCGCTGATCCAAAAAGTAAAGGCGGGCGCCACGGTGGCGACTTACAAGGGGTGATCAATGCACTTCCATATTTAAATGATTTAGGGGTAACTCAATTGTGGTTAACCCCAGCGCTTGAAAACAATATGCCAAGCTACTCTTACCATGGTTATGCTATTACTGACTTTTATAATATAGATCCCCGTATGGGCAGTAATGAACTCTACCAAGAGCTGTCAAATAAAGCGCAGCAACTGGGGATTGGTTTAGTGATGGATTTTGTACTTAATCACTTTGGCTCTGAGCATGTGTGGATGAATGACAAGCCAACGTCTGATTGGATTAATTTTAATGGTGAGTTTGCCAATGGTAAACATGCCACTAGTCATGCAAGGCAAACCATTCAAGACCCTCACGCCAGCCAGTTCGATAAACGTCAATTTAGCGATGGCTGGTTTGTAGAAACCATGCCCGATTTAAACCAGCGTCAACCTTTGTTGGCAACCTACCTAATTCAAAACACCATTTGGTGGATTGAGTATGCAAATTTAAGCGGTATTCGAGTAGATACATATTCATACTCAGACAAAGCTTTTTTAGCCAATTGGACCAAAGCAATTATGAGCGAATACCCAGCGTTTAATATTGTTGGTGAAGAGTGGACTACCAATCCAGCAATTGCATCGTATTGGCAAGCGGGCAAAAATAACAGCGACGGTTATACTTCAAGTTTACCCAGTGTGATGGACTTTTCGCTGCAAGAGGCGCTCATTCAAGCTTTAAACGAAGATGAAAGCTGGAACACAGGTTGGGTTAAAGTATACCAATCACTTGCCAATGATTTTTTATACCCTAATCCAAATAACCTTTTAGTATTTGCCGATAACCACGATATGAGCCGTGTTTATACTGAGCTAAAGCAAAATCTAAATAAAACCAAAATGGCGATGACCATGCTGCTTACCACCCGCGGTATTGCACAAATGTATTATGGCACCGAAGTATTACTCGATAACACAGGCAGTAATGACCACGGCGATATTCGTATTGATTTTCCGGGCGGCTTTGCTGGGCAAACAGTTAATGCCTTTACAGGTAAAGGGCTCACAAATGCACAGCGTGATATGCACCAAACCCTACGTACGTTACTTAATTTTAGAAAGCAAAGCCCTGCATTAGGTTATGGCAAGCTAACGCATTTTAGTCCACAGCAAGGTATTTACAGTTATGCACGTATAGCCGATGAGCAAATAGTGTTGGTATTTTTGAATAAAAATAAGCAGGCTAAAAATTGGTCATTAGAGTATATGCAAGAGGTGCTTAAGCTGCATACAACAGCAACAAACTTGTTTACTAAGCAGCAAATTAATTTAACTGATGCAATAACATTAGCACCCATGAGCGCCACAGTATTAGTGATAGAGTAAATTGCTTAATGAATACGTATGCAGCGACTGTCAGTCAGTCGCGCTTCACACTAGTATTAAATTCATAACAAAAACGACAAAGTAGTAAAGTAGCACCATGACAATAATGAAGATAATTAAATATAGCCCTTTGTTTTTAGCCAGCAGCATTTACCTAACAGGCTGCTCAGATAGCGAAACACAAGCTAATCAGGTTAATGAGCAATTAACTAAATCTGCAGATGAGATCAGCAAACCAGTTGTATACCAAGTATTCACTCGTTTGTTTGGTAACACCCAAACGGTGAATGTACCTTGGGGCACTAAGGAGCAAAATGGGGTTGGCAAATTTGCCGACTTTAATGACGCCGCATTGCAAGGCATTAAAGATTTAGGCACCACCCATGTTTGGTATACCGGCGTGTTGCATCATGCGCTGGTGGGCGATTATAGCCAATACGGGATAAAACAAGACGACCCTGATGTAGTTAAAGGCCGTGCGGGTTCGCCTTATGCAATAAAAGATTACTACGATGTAAACCCAGATCTTGCAGTAAACCCAGAGCGTCGCTTAGTGGAGTTTTCTGCACTTATTGAGCGCACTCATCAACATGGTATGAAAGTGGTTATTGATATTGTGCCAAACCATGTGGCGCGTAACTATCATTCAATTGCTAGGCCTGCTGGTGTAAAAGACTTTGGCGAGCAAGACGATACCAGCAAAGAATATGCGCGTGATAATAACTTTTATTATGTGCCAGGGCAGTCGTTTCAAGTACCTAGCTCTGATCAATACCAAGTTTTAGGAGGAGATGCACACCCATTAGCCGATGGCTTGTTTAACGAAAGCCCTGCTAAATGGACAGGAAACGGCGCGCGTGCAGCCAAGCCCGATATAAACGACTGGTACGAAACTGTAAAAGTAAACTACGGGGTTAAACCCGATGGCAGTTATGACTTTCCAACCCTACCTGCAAGCTTTGCAACTAAAGATGCCCGAGCGCACTATGAATTTTGGCAAGACAAAAACCTACCTAACAGCTGGTATAAATTTCGCGATATTGCACTATTTTGGTTAGATAAAGGCGTAGATGGCTTTCGCTATGACATGGCCGAAATGGTGCCAGTTGAATTTTGGAGCTTTTTAAATTCGGCAATCAAAATGCAAAACCCTAATGCCTTTTTACTTGCCGAAGTATATAACCCAAAAATGTACCGAGGTTATATTCATCAGGGCAAAATGGATTACTTATACGACAAGGTGGGTTTTTACGACACGCTAAAAGCTATTATGCAAAATAAGCAAGCTGCGAGCACTATTTTTGATGCACAACAGCAAGTTGCCGATATAGAACAGCACATGCTGCACTTTTTAGAAAACCACGACGAGCAACGTATTGCCAGCCCCGATTTTGCAGGTAACGCGCTATGGGGCAAACCAGCCATGGTGGTATCTACGTTAATTAGCCGCTCGCCTAGCTTGTTATATTTTGGCCAAGATGTAGGCGAAGATGGCTCTGAAAACGCCGGGTTTGGCACGCCAACCCGTACCAGTATTTTTGATTATATTGGCGTTCCTGCGCATCAAGCGTGGATGAATAACGGCCAGTTCGATGGTGCTAATTTAACACCTGAGCAAGCTAGCTTACAAAAATACTACAAAGCCATAATGGCGTTAAATAACTTACCTGCGGTAGTGGGCGGTGATATGCACGCTTTAAACGTACAGGGTAGCGACAGGGTTGTTGCGTTTTCACGTAGTTTAGGTCGCCAAGTTATTTTGGTACTAAGCAACTTTAGCGAGCAACAACAAACAATCACTATTAACTTAAATAGCCAAACAACTGCAAATATAGGCGCAAATTCAGCGTTACACGATTTACTCGAAACACATAGCGGTGTGTTAGTGAGCAATAACGATCAAGGTGCAAGTTTTACACTTACCCTTAATGCACTAAGTAGCGCGGTATTAACCAATAAGGTAAATAATGAATAATAATAATAGCAATAAACCAGACCTAAGCTTTTGGCAAATATGGAACATGTGTTTTGGTTTTTTAGGGATTCAATTTGGGTTTGCCCTGCAAAACGGTAACGTTAGTCGTATATTTCAAACGCTTGGTGCCGACATTGATGATATACCTATTTTATGGGTAGCCGCTCCGCTAACGGGGTTAATTGTACAGCCTATTATTGGTTACTGGAGTGATAAAACCTGGGGTAAGTTAGGTCGCCGCCGTCCGTTTTTTTTATATGGTGCAATTTTAACTACACTGTCGTTATTTATAATGCCTAACTCACCAACGCTGTGGGTTGCTGCCGGTATGTTGTGGATTATGGATGCGTCAATTAACGTTACTATGGAACCGTTTCGTGCTTTAGTTGGCGACAACCTACCTAAAAAACAGCGTGCAACAGGTTATGCCATGCAAAGCTTTTTTATCGGCATTGGCGCTGTAGTTGCATCAGCACTACCATGGATGATGGCTAACTGGTTTGGTATTGCCAATACTGCACCGGCTGGGCAAATTCCTGATTCAGTAAAATATTCGTTTTACTTTGGCGCGGTAATTTTACTGGTTGCTGTAGGTTGGAGTATTCTAACCACCAAAGAATACTCGCCAGAGCAACTCGCTGCATTTAATCAACAAGAAGAGCCTGCTTCTCAAAGCCAACCAACAGCTAATATTAACTTTAGCAAAGGGGGCATAATATTTAGTGTTTTAGGCTTAGCCGTTTTAGCCTTGGTAAGCGCCTTAAATTTAGAAAAAGAACTGTATTTATTGGCTGGTGGTTTAGTGAGTTTTGGGGTTGTTCAGTTTATAGCGGCAGCCTTGCAAACTAAACAACTTACATCGGGCGGTTTTTATCAGGTATTAAACGACGTATTTACTATGCCCGAAGCCATGAAGCAGCTGGCGTGGGTGCAGTTTTTTAGCTGGTTTTCGTTATTTGCAATGTGGATTTATACCACTTCAGCGGTAACGGGTTTTCATTACGGCAGCAGCGATACCAGTTCCCCAGCTTATAACAACGGCGCTGACTGGGTAGGTATATTATTTGCCGCGTATAACGGCTTTGCAGCACTTGCTGCAATATGTATTCCGATAATAGTTAAGCGCGTTGGTTTAAAGCTCGCCCATTGTTTTAACCTAATTTTAGGCGCGCTGGGCTTAGCCAGCTTTATTGTTATTAAAGATCCCACCTTACTTATTTGGCCAATGATAGGTATTGGCTTTGCGTGGGCGTCTATTTTATCACTGCCATACGCCATGTTAAGTACCTCGGTGCCGAGCAGTAAAATGGGTGTTTATATGGGCATATTTAACTTTTTTATTGTTATACCCCAGCTGTTAGCCGCCAGCATTTTAGGGCTTATATTACGCCACTTTTTTGAGAATCAACCAATATACGCTTTGTTAATAGGCGCGGTGTCGTTTTTACTGGCAGCCGTTGCCGTATTGCGCGTTAAACAATCTTAATTTTTATAAATAAAAGCAAATTACTGCCTCTACCATTGCATTTTTAAGGCAAGGGCAGAGGCAGCAAAATAACTAACCATTAGGCTAAAACCATTCGCAACATATTACAGTTACACTTTAATTGAATGGTATACAGCAATTAGCATAAACAACAAAAACAAAGGGGATAAAATGAAAACCTTTACCTTGAGTGCATTAGCACTGGCACTAACATTAACTGGTTGTAAGCCAGCGCCTGCGCCATCAACGAATACTAACACTAATAACGCAGTAACTACTGCGCAAACTAAAGCAGTAGAACAGCCAGCAGATTGGTGGCAAAGTGCCATATTTTATCAAATTTGGCCGCGCAGCTTTTACGACAGCAATAACGATGGTCATGGCGACTTTAATGGCATGAGCGCAAAACTCCCATACCTAGAAGAGTTAGGTGTAAATGCACTGTGGTTAACACCTATTTTCGAAGCGCCTTCTTATCATGGCTATGACTTTACAGAGTTTTATAAAGTTGAAAGTGACTATGGCAGCATGGCTGAGTTTGAAGCGTTTATAAAAGCGGCTGATGACAAAGGTATGAAAGTTATACTAGATTTAGTGATCAATCATATATCTAGTCAGCATGATTGGTTTCAACAATCTGAAAAACAACAAGCGCCATTTAGCGACTATTTTGTATGGCGTGACGATATGCCTAAAGCAGGCAGTGGTTGGGGGCATGCTTGGAGCGATAACGACAAGCCAGAAGCCGTATGGCATTGGAGTGAAACGCGTAAGCAATATTATTATGGTGCATTTGGTGCAAGCCAACCCGATTTAAATTTACGCCACCCAGATGTGGCTAATGAAATGAAAAAAATGGCAAAGTTTTGGCTCGACAAAGGCGTAGCAGGATTTAGGCTTGATGCAGTACGCTTTGCTATGGAAGGCGGTGCAAATGCACAAGCCGACACCCAAGAAACGATAGAATATTGGCAAGACTTTAATCAATATATAAAAAGTGTAAATCCACAAGCTTACCTAGTAGGAGAAGCATGGGCCGACCTTCCTATTGCCGCAAAGTACTATGGGGAAGGTAAGGGGCTAGATCAAGGCTTTGACTTTGAAGTAGGCTATAAAATTTTGAGCTTACTTAAAACCGATACCGACACAGATGTGCTCTTTGGTACTATGCCATCTAATGAGCAGCACAAAGGTAAAAATGCACTCATCCTTGATGAAAACCTACAACAACGTAAAGACTCACAAGCACCACTGCACTTTTTTACACCGTTCTTAACTAATCACGATCAAGAACGTGTTGCTTATCAACTTAAAGAGCACGATGGTAAAGCAAAACTAGCTGCGGCCATGTTATTTAGCTCGCCAGGTACGCCGTATATTTACTACGGTGAAGAAATAGGCTTAACGCAGCAGCGCATCGGTGACGATGTTTATAAACGTGCGCCTATGCAGTGGGACAATAGTCATCAAGCGGGCTTTACGCAAAGTAACAATAGTTGGGTTGAAGAAACGGCATTATTTGGTGATGATTTTGCAAACTGGTGGCCAGAGTTTCTTGCTAAGCAACTAGCAGCAGGCGATCGCAGCGTTGCAGCGCAGCAAGCACAACCAAATTCTGTTTGGCGTTTATATCAGCACTTAATCGCAATGAAAAAGCAGCGCCCAGAGTTTACTATTAACGGCAGTTACCAGCTAACGCAGCAAGACAATGGCATAGTAGAAATAACGCGAGAGTTAAACGGCAGCAAAAGTGTTTTTGTACTTAACCTAACCGATAAAGCTCAAAACATCAGCAGTATTACACGCGACGGTTTAACAGCCAGTTGGCAGCACGATCTCAATGGCGATCAACTTGCCGGCTATGGTTTATTGTTACTAAATAACACACTGTAAATAGCATACTTATTATAGGGGTTAACATACGTTAGCCTCTATTTTTTACTACGCACAGCTCCCCCCGTTCGCCCTTTGTAGAAACACGATTTAAAGGGAAGTTTCACAAAGTCACACATCAGATCACATTAAAGTAAAGCTGTGCATATAAGCACTTACTTGCATTTTGCCCTATAACATTATTAAAAGTCGTTTTGGGATATTTTAACAAAGATAATTTTATAACACACGTAATTACTTGTTTACATTGGAGTTGTTTGGTGCAACTATTTAGCTATGTAATATACGCCGTTTTGGGGTGTTATAAACCCCCATAGTGGTGTTCAATAAGGTGTTATGTATAAAGGAGAGTTTGGTGCCAACTAAGGATAAGCGGTTATTTTTCAAAAATGTATTCGACAGTGGAATAATTGATATTTGGTTTAATATTGTTGGTGCTACTTTAGCAACAGCTGCATTTATTTATATGGCACTAAAAGGGTATAACTCTGCATTTTTACTTTCCACCATTAGTTACCTTTTTCTTATTACTAAAGCAACACACGGTACTCGCCAGTCATACGAGTATTTAAAAGAAATATATGTTTACCCAGCTGACAGCAATGGACTCGTTTCAACTGCTTTTTATGTGTTTTTCTTATATTTCCGCATTCAGATAATTATTGCCCCAATTCAGATTATATTGTGGACATCGGGCACAGGAAAACTACCGATTTAATTTATACATAATCGGGTAGCCGGAGGTCTCTAACCTCCAGCCCCCACACCACCCATCATGCGGGTCCGCAATGGGCGGTTCATCT
>NZ_JBEOOB010000042.1:0-28863 GCF_040308685.1 Pseudoalteromonas sp. 20-MNA-CIBAN-0454
TGATCAACAGAAGCATATTCCATGTATTAATGAGATAGGTAAATACATTAATTAATGGAACGGAGTAACTATAAGCTGTTTAAACATTAGTAATCAAAACCTTGCAGAGCCTTAACACCTGCATCAAATGCATGTTTTACATTACGCACTTCGCTTACTGTATCAGCCAGTTCTATTAATTTACGATGGGCTGCACGGCCGGTAATAATAACCGACTGCATTGGCGGTCTGTTGCTAATCGCCTCTAGCACTTCATCTACATCAATATACCCATAGGTTACCATGTAGGTTAGCTCATCGAGCAGCACTACATCTAGGCTTGCGTCACTAAGCAGTCGCTTTGACTCTTGCCAAGCAGCTTGCGCGGCTGCGGTATCGCTCTCTTTGTCTTGGGTATTCCATGTAAAGCCTGTGCCCATTACAACAAACTCTACACCCGCACTCTGTAACAAGTTACGCTCTCCACATTCCCAAGTGCCTTTTATGTACTGGCACACAGCGGCTTTTTTTCCATGACCAACACAACGTGCTACCACACCAAAGCCCGAGGTCGATTTACCTTTGCCATTACCGGTTATAACCTGAAAAATACCTTTTTCTTGTTGCGCTGCAGCTATTCGTGCATCAACTTGATCTTTTAATTTTTGTTGGCGTTGCTGATGTTTATCTTTACTTTGTTCGCTCATGATTATGCCCTTCATAAATTTTAATAATGTGTGCAATATTTAAATGCGTTTCACACATGGCAGCTAAACGCTCTAGTTGCTGCTCACGGTGCTGGTTAATATTAACCGGATTAATAACTGTATCGGCTTTGAGCCACTTTAATATTTGCAATGTGGCACTCGCTTGATCAAATAAGCCATGTAAATAAGTACCCGCTATGGCGTTATCATCACTAATAAACCCATCGGCTGTAAAGCCATTTGGGTGTTCATTAAAGCTTAAAAATGGTTTATTAAGTGCTTCACCTTGGCTAATGCCTGCATGAATTTCGTAGCCACTACAAAGTGTTTGCTGGTTATTTAATTGCATAGTCGCGGTTACATTACTCAATATTTTTTGTGCTGTAAGTGTGCTGGTAAAATCACTTAACGCTAGCCCCGGCATATGCTGTAATGATGACTCAACACCTAGGGGATCATTAATACTATTGCCAAGCATTTGCATACCACCACAAATACCAAGCACTTTACCACCATAACGTAAATGGCGCTTTATTTGTGTATCCCAGCCTTCATTTTTTAAAAAGGCTAAATCACTCAATACGTTTTTACTCCCCGGTAAAATGATCAAATCAACATCGGGGATCGCTTGTGTATGCGCTACATAATTAATATTTATATTGGGATGTAAGCGCAGTGCATCAAAGTCAGTATGGTTACTAATGTGCGGCACAAGCAGCACCGCAATATTAACGCTGACATTAGTTAGCGTATTATCTATAGCAATTGCATCTTCAGCGTCTAATGCTAGGTCGTGTAAATACGGCAATACGCCTAACACCGGTTTACCTGTGTATTTTTCCAGCCAATCAAGCCCACTTTGTAACAAGCTTATATCGCCTCTAAAACGATTTATTATAAAGCCTTTTACCCGCGCTTGCTCCGACTCACTCAATAATGCCAAAGTACCCACTAAATGAGCAAACACACCGCCTTTATCTATATCGGCAATTATAATTACGGGGCAGTCAACGGCTTCGGCGTAGCCCATATTAGCAATGTCGTTGGCTCTGAGGTTTATTTCGGCTGGGCTGCCTGCCCCTTCCACCAGCAGTAAATCAAAACGTTTTGCTAAACGGTTATGCGACGTAATTACTGCATCCATAGCTACTTTTTTATAATCGTGATACGCGCCAGCTTCCATATTACTTATGGCTTTACCATGAATAATAACCTGCGCGCCAGTATCGCTATTAGGCTTAAGTAATACGGGGTTAAAGTCAATTTCAGGTGCCACCTTTGCCGCTATAGCTTGCAGTGCTTGAGCTCGACCTATTTCACCACCATCATCTGTAACTGCACTATTTAATGCCATATTTTGTGGCTTAAATGGCGCTACATTTAACCCTCTATTAGCAAATACTCTACACAGCGCCGCAACCAGTGTACTTTTACCCGCATCGGATGTAGTGCCTTGCACCATTAACGTTTTCATTTATAGCCCTACACCTGGCGCTTACGAAAATACAATAAGCTTAAAAAGAACACGCTACCAATAGCTGCAGTAATAACCCCAACCGGTAACTCTTGATTCGTTAATAACGTGCGCGCTAGCACATCAACCCAAACCATAAAAGTACCACCCACCAAACTCGTTACCAGTAAGCCTGACAAGCTACCTTGGGAGATAAAAAAGCGCACAATATGCGGCACCATTAATCCTACAAAGCCAATTCCGCCGCACATAGCTACTAACACTGCCGTTATCAGCGAACTTAAAACCAACATTAATATTCTAAAGCGATGTACCCGCACACCCAGTGTTATAGCACTTTCATCGCCAAGCAGCATGGCATTAAGTTGGCGCCTAAAACTAAGCATTGTAAATGTACACAATACAATAACCACAAAAGGTAACCACAGCGTTGCCCACTGCGCCCGTGCAAAACTACCGAGCGTCCAAAATAAAATAGCCGCAACCGCCTGTGGGTCGCTCCAGTAAAGTAATAAACTGGTAAATGCGCTAAATAAAAATGACAAGGCCACACCTGCCAGCAGCATAGATTCTACTTGCCCACTTTGCTGCCGCCCTGCAATCAATATAAGTAAACTCATAGCCACTAAACTGCCAGCCAATGCCGCTGCCGATAATGCAAAGCCCGCACTAATGCCCACAAACGCCATGAGTATAACAACCCCCAAAGACGCCCCAGACGATATCCCAAATAAATAAGGATCTGCTAACGGATTACGCGTCACGGTTTGCAAAATAAGCCCGGCAATGGCTAAACCACTGCCAGCTAAAAATGCCAGTAATGTGCGTGGCATTCTTAATTCAACAATAATTCGAGTGTTAAAGGAGCCCTCTGTTGAGGTGAAAATACTTTTAAATACATCAGTTAATGATGTGTCGGCAGCGCCAAAACTCAGCGCCGTAAATAACGTAAATAATGCAGCTAGTACTGTGACTAAAAGTGCTATTGAATGATTGTTAAGCATGCGCATATTATTCATACCCATAAAAGTAAGTAATATGTGGAATAACACCACCTAATTTAGACATTTGCGGGTGGTGGCTTACTTGTGCACATACACCAAATACATCATTGAGCATGTCCTCGCTGAGCACATCGATGGGAGAGCCTGTATTAACAATTTCGCCGTGATTTATAACCACCAGCTCATCGCACATAGCAGCGGCTAAATTTAAATCATGAAACGATGCAAACACAGTAACGCCAAGCGATTTAGCCAACTCCATTACCTGAATTTGATACTTCACATCTAAGTGGCTGGTTGGCTCATCCATAATTAATAGTTGCGGTTGCTGCACCATAGCCCGAGCAATTAATGCACGTTGTTTTTCTCCTCCCGAAAGCGACTCAAAACGTTGGCTTGCATGATCCTGCAAGCCAACTCGCGCTATAGCTTGGTTTATTTTTTGTGTGTCGGCTGTTGTGGTGGTGCTAAATAATGCTTTATGCGGGGTTAACCCAAGTGCAACCACATCTAATAAAGTTAAATTAAATTGTGATGGGGTTTCTTGTAAAACAACCGCAACCTGCTTTGCGTATTCATGGCTTTTTAACTGCCAAATATCGGTATTATTAAATTTAATTTGCCCTGCAGTGGGCTGATTAAAGCGATACAAACACCGCAGTAAACTAGATTTACCTGCGCCATTGGGGCCAATTAAGCCAACGAACTTACCTTGCTTTATTTGCAAATTAATATTGTTAAGGATGGTTTTACTGCCAATATTCCACGACACGCGATTAACGCTTAACAATGGTGTACTTAATGGCGTTTGAGTTTGCAATAGTTAACCCTAGGCAGGAATGCGCTCACTAACAATGCAACTAACTATGGCTAGTACATAATTTGAAGATGAGTAAACCCGCTCGTTAAAATAGTTTATTTGTATCTGACTTAAAGCGTTATGCTAATTACAGTTGCGGGAACAGTTGAGGAGTTGCACCTCATTCCAAATGAATACTCTATTATGGGCGGCTAAGTAAATAATTTAAAGCAAAAAAACCGCACTTAACAAAGTACGGCTTAAAAAGGCAGTGCTAAGCGCTGCTTAAAATTTATATTCTATACCTACACCTAAGTAGTCTTGGTCAACGTTGTTGTCCATATCGAAATTAGAATAAAAACCAAATAATTTAGTGTTTTTATTTAACTGATGATCAACACCTGCCGAAATAGCCGTTTTGTCATCACTGCCTTTAAAATTCATTGCCTGGTACTGCAATTTAAAGGTATTGCTAGCCATAGTGTAAGCCGCACTTAATAAATAACCGTCGGCCTCACTACTGCCATCAACTTTTTCTTGCGTTTGATACATAGCGCCTAATTTAAAATCGGCTACTTTACCTTGTACTGATGCGCGCACTACATCGTAGCCGTTCACTTCACTATCGGCAGCAATAGCGGCATATATTGCGCTCTTTTTAAGGGCTGCGTCACCATAAGTTACTGCCATTGAATAGCCATTTTTAGCACCTGCTGCATCGCTATCCTCTGCAACAAACGTAGCCAAAAGCTTAAAACCTTGGTAAGAATTAGAGGCATAAGAAACACTACTGCCCATTCTATTTTCACCTTTAAAGGCATTTTTAATGTCGCCTTCAAGGTCGCTAAATAAATCAACTTTACCTTGTGACTGCTTAAGCGCGGTATCGTTACGGCCAATAACAACTTGGCCAAACGCGCCTTTTAAACCTATATACTGATTACGAGCAGAGATATTGTCGTCATTATCACCTTTTGAGTCGGCGTCAGAAACATCAACTTGAAATTCAAACTTATAAACAGCTTCTAAGCCATCAGATATTTTTTCAGACCCTTTTAAGCCCAAACGTGATTTGTTACTTTTAATTTCGGTAAAAGACCCCTCACCATCATCCGACGACTGTAGTGTTACGTTCGCTTTACCGTAAAAATCCACTTCAGCAAGCGCATTAAAAGACAAACCACCTAATAAAGCTATACATAAGCTCGACTTTACAAATTTCATGTTATTTCCTCGATAATCACAACAGACTCGTTTTTAATGCAACAGGAGTTTGGCACTGTTAAATGACAAAAATATTACAGCCGTCATATTTTTACACTTTTAAATTCATAAAAATACATAATAGTTGCAATCAAACGTACATATACAGCAAATCCATTGGCCTTACTCTACGGGTAACTTAGGGGTCATTTGGGTTAATAAATTTACTAATGTTTCTATTAACTCTTTTTGCTCATTGTCTCTGTGATAGGCAACAAATATATCGCGCGAGGTGGTTTCTACGTCTTTCACATGAAATAACTCGCCTTTTTCTAAATGCGCTGCAACAAGTACTTGAGGAATAAATGCACTCCCTCCGCATTGCAATATTAAATCAAGTGCTATACGCCCAGTACTTGTTCTAAAGTAGGGTGGGGTTTTGCCAGTAAACTGGCGAGCATGCCACAGTGAGAATGTCGTGCCCCAGTCAACATATACGTACTGGTTATCAAAAAAGTTATCGT
The DNA here is from genome assembly GCF_040308685.1 of Pseudoalteromonas sp. 20-MNA-CIBAN-0454. Lineage (NCBI taxonomy): Bacteria > Pseudomonadati > Pseudomonadota > Gammaproteobacteria > Alteromonadales > Pseudoalteromonadaceae > Pseudoalteromonas > Pseudoalteromonas sp. 20-MNA-CIBAN-0454. Next base: position 5,691 of record NZ_JBEOOB010000042.1, read on the forward strand.
AACTGGCAGTATCAAACGCGCTTACCGGTATAATGGGTAGTTCACAAATTCGCTCAACCACCAGCTCATCAACTTTTGGTGGATCAAATAAAATAGCTAAATCTAAGGTGCGCTCTAATAACAGGCGGGTACTTTCTTGTTGTGCTTTTACCTCAGCCACCAAAGACACACCGGGCATTGCCGATACAATATTAGTAATACCAAACTGTAAAAATGCATCCCAAATGTTTGGTGTACCCGCTAGGCAAATTTGTTTATGCATATTATCGGCAAGTGCCACATCTACTTTTGCTCTTTGCATGCCGGTAATGATCATTTGTGCATGGGGTAATAAACGCTCACCTGGCGCTGTTAGTTGAATATTATTGCGCTGGCGAATAAACAAATTAACACCAAGCCCTTGCTCTAATTGACGAATTCTAAAGCTTACTGCAGACTGCGTGATATAAAGGTTTTCAGCCGCTTTGCCAAAGTGACGAGTGCGTACTACCTCAACAAATGTTTTTAATAAATCGATATCCAATTTTTTATCCTCACGATAAAAATAACTTGTTTAAAATATTTGCAAACTTGCCGCATACTCCAGCAATTACCAAGGTATGAGGGTACAACAATGAGCAATGATATTTCACTACTTCGCCAAGCATTTGTTAGTCAACGTCAGTTTTTTGATGATCAAAACTTCCCACGCGGATTTGGTCGCAGCGGAAACTTTACCTTATTAGAAGCCAGTATATTAGAGCAACACGGTGTTGTTTTAAAAGGCTTACATAATAAAGCCCTAGAGCCACAAAATGAACATCAGCAACAATTTGTCGCTGTTATTAGTGGTGCTTTAGAGCCAACCAATGCAATTGAGCGCGCTTGGGTTAAATACTTAAAGTTAACAACCAGCAAAGCAAAGTTCCATACATTATTTGGCCGCTCAAAAATAGCGACCCCAGCACCAATAAGCCAAGACTATTACGCCGAGTCAGACAGTATGTAATTGCTTTAACTATTTAATTTTTACATTTTAAATAGTTAAACATACACCAAGCCTAGCGCGAGTACAAAATACATCGCGCTACGTGCTTACTTAAGTTAACTAACTTTTAAACCACGCCTGAGGCCACAATAGCGGCTTTTTTACGTTTACGAGATTGCCTAAAAGAGTCCCAACTAAAAATAGCCAATGCACTCCAAATACAAACAAATGTAACTACTCGCTCGGCATCAAACACTTCACCGTAAAGCATCACAGCTAATATAAACATCAAACTTGGCCCTATGTACTGAAAAAAGCCTAAAGTGGTGTATTGCAAACGCTTAGCAGCGCCGGTAAAGCACAGTAGTGGTAAGGTGGTAATGATCCCGGCACTAATGAGTAACACATTGGTATGCCAGTCATTAGCAGGCAAGCTTGACGTTGCTGTAGGCACCATTAAATACCAATAAATAAGCGCTACGGGCAAGAGTATAAATGCTTCTATTGAAATACCGGACAATGCTTCCACTGGCAGTTTCTTACGCAGTAAACCATATATTGCAAATGATATAGCTAACGAAAAAGCAACCACAGGAAATGAGCCAAAACTTATTAATTGCAGCAGTACACCGGTAAATGCTAAAGCAACAGCAACCATTTGAAACTTACGTAAACGTTCGCCTAAAAATAACACTCCCAGTAATACATTTAGTAACGGATTAATGTAATAACCTAAACTGGCATCAAGCATATGATTATTATTAACCGCCCATATAAACAAGCCCCAGTTAAACCCCAGTATCGACGAGGTTAAAACCAGCATTAACAATAATTTAGGCTGTACTATTATGCGTTTAATTCTATCCCACTGGCCTAAAATACTCACAATAATAATTAAAAACATCACCGACCACACAACACGATGCGTTAAAATTTCAAATGCAGTAACATGCTGGAGTTGCTTAAAGTATATAGGTGCTAAACCCCATATAGTAAAAGCGATGCAAGCCAAAATGGCGCCCTTGCGCTTCTCGGTATCAATCGGCATAAATAAACACTTAGTTATTCAAAAGGTCGCCAGTTTACTCCGCAAACTTTTATTAGCCAACTAAATACGTACCCGTACCAAATGCTATTTGTACTGCTTGCTCATTATGCAATTCCATCCTACAAACACATACTTTATTGCCCGAGCGAATTAAAGTGGCACTGGCTATAAATTTCTCGCCTTTGCCTGGGCGTAGGTAATCGGTGCGCATATCTATAGTGCCCAAGGTGGCTAGTTTTTGCTGCACAGATAAAATATCAACATCGTTTAGCTTATCTATTACACTTGCTGCAGCTAACATACCACCTACGTTATCGAGCACTGCCGAAATAACGCCGCCATGGAGTATTTTTTGTGCCGGATTACCTATGAGTATATCCTGCCAAGGAAACGATATTTTTGCTTGTTCTGGGCTAAGTGATTCTACCGATATTTTTAAAAACTGATTAAACGGCATATTATTTACAAACAGCGAGCCTACATGCTCTATTAACATTTCTTTATTCATTATTATTCTCTATGTTATATCTGGTAAGAGGAGTAAAGCATAACTAGGATAAAACTAGCAACACAGTTAAATTTATTAGCCGCTTAAAGTCAGCTAATATCCCCCCCTGAGCGAGTAAATTCACACGTTATAAATTTATTCAAAAAACATTCAACACTCGCTAAAGACATCCTGTACAAAAAACACTAAAATACCCCGCAATGAATACATTAACACCACCCTCTAGCTCACTTGTGCGCACCCCTGAAGCTGTACTCAAACAAGTGTTTGGTTATAGTGAATTTCGCGACGGCCAAAAAACGGTTATTGATGCAGCCATTAACGGCCAAGATTCGTTGGTATTGCTGCCAACCGGTGGCGGTAAATCTGTGTGCTATCAAATACCCGCTTTAGTGCTTGAAGGGGTAACTATTGTTATTTCTCCGCTAATATCGCTAATGCAAGATCAGGTAACTCAACTACAAGCGCTGGGCGTTAAAGCCGCATATATAAATAATAGCTTAGCCCGCGAAGAGCAGCAGCAGGTATACCAACAACTCCATCAGGGATTAATTAAACTACTGTATGTTGCCCCTGAAAAAGTGCTGCAGCGCGAGTTTTTAGAGCGCTTATCGCATTTAAAAATCAGCTTATTTGCTATTGACGAAGCGCATTGTGTATCGCATTGGGGGCACGATTTTAGACCCCATTACTTTCGTTTAAGCGAATTAAAACAACGCTTTGCTCACGTTCCTATGATGGCGCTTACTGCAACCGCCGATAAAGCCACTCGTTTTGATATTGTTGAGCAATTAAAGTTACAACAACCCTATATTCATACCGGCAGCTTTGATCGCCCTAATATTCGCTACACCATAGAAGAAAAATTTAAACCTATGGTGCAACTGCTGCGCTATTTAAAAGAACAAAAAAGCCAAAGCGGCATAATTTATTGCACCAGCCGTAAGCGCGTAGACGACATAGCCGAAAAGTTAGCCGACGCGGGACTTAACGCCGCCGCCTATCATGCAGGTATGAGTAACGAGCAGCGCCAATTTGTGCAAACCGGCTTTGCCCGCGACGATATACAAATAGTGGTTGCTACAGTGGCCTTTGGTATGGGTATAAATAAACCCAATGTGCGCTTTGTATTGCATTACGATATTCCCAAAAGCATAGAGTCGTACTATCAAGAAACTGGCCGCGCTGGGCGAGATGGCCTTGCCGCTGAGGCTATAATGTATTTTGATCCGGCTGATATAGGCCGCGTAAGACGCTTTTTTGAAGATATTGACGACGAGCAACGTCGCCGCGTCGAAGAGCAGCGCTTTAATGCCATGGCCAGTTTTGCCGAAGCACAAACCTGCCGTCGACAAATCCTGCTTAACTATTTTAGTGAGTATCAACGTGAGCCATGCGGTAACTGCGATATTTGCTTAAATCCGCCCAAAAGCTTTGATGGCACTTTAGTAGCGCAGCAGGCACTATCGTGTGTGTACAGAGCAGAGCAACGCTTTGGCCTTGGATATATTGTTGAGTTACTACGCGGTGCAAACACCAGTCGTATTCGCGATAATAACCATCATCAACTCAGCACCTACGGCATTGGCAAAGACAAAAGCAGTGAATTTTGGCTAAGTATTTTACGCCAACTTATTCATCAAGGCTTATTAAGCCAAGATATAACCCAAGGTGCATCACTGCGTTTAACCGAAGCCGCGCGCGCTATTTTAAAAAGCGAATATGCGTTGCAACTCGCAGAGCCTCGCCTGCAAGCTAAGCATGTTTATCAAGATAAATTAGCTCAGTTTAATTACGACAAAAAGCTATTTGCTCGCTTAAGGGCGCTGCGAAAAGAGTTAGCCGATGCCGACGATGTACCGCCGTACGTGGTATTTAACGACAAAACGCTTGCAGAAATGGCGCAGCTAATGCCGACCAACGACAGCGAATTCTTAAAGGTGTCGGGTGTTGGCTTTACTAAATTAAATAAGTATGGCGGTGAGTTTTTAACTGCAATTCGCAACTACCTTGCTACTAACTAAGAGCATTATGACCATAATAGAATATCACCACACGCATCAATGCATTATTATTACGCCGGTAGAGCCGCCCCACGACGAAGACTTTGAACTGTGGAGTCGCTTGTTTTTACACCACGATGAAATAACCATTAATGAGTACTCTGCTGGTGCCGATCGCCATCAACTGCGCTTCACTTATCAGCAGCAAACATTTAATTTAAACTTTGAACACTACAGCCAAAGTATTTGGATTAACGGCGAAGGCCATGACGCTGAACATTTATTAGCCGCACTTACTTTTTACCTAAGTTAATAGCAATTAAATAACTTCAAGCTCTCTACTTTTAACTTACATTTTAGTAACAATGATGTAAGCTGATATTACGGTAGTAATTTGCTACGTAGCAGTAAAGGGTTTGAATGATTACTAAAAAATGGATTTCATCTTGTTGTTTTAGCCTCTGTATTCCAAGCTTTTTTATGTTCAGTTTAGCTGCGCAAGAAACCCCTCATGCGCAAAATGATTGCGCAAGCGAGCAACCAACGCCATCAAGTAGTAATAATTTACGCCGTCAACTAGATCAACCAACGCCACTGTTAAAGCAAAGTAGTAATGCAAAAATTGCCAATATTACTTTGCAGCAACTTAACGTATTTAATACTGAACTCGAAGCCGAAAATAACGCCCTATTTCGCTTTGCTAACCGCGCGCATATTCAAACCGAGCCTGAGGTTATTAAAAGTATTTTATTGTTTGAGAGCGGTGATAATTTTGATCCTAAAAAGCTCGCCGAATCAGAACGCTTACTGCGTAAACAAAACTATTTATACGATGCTCAAGTCATTGCCACCGAAAACTGCGAAGGGAACGTTAATGTTACCGTCGTTACGCGTGACTTATGGACACTACTACCAGAAATAAGCTTTAGCCGCAGTGGCGGAGAAAACAAGTCGAGTATTGGTTTTCGCGAATCTAACTTATTTGGCTGGGGTAAGCGTTTGTCGTTGTCGCGCACTACAGATAGCGATCGTAATGGTTATTTATTTGTATACGACGATCCTAATATTTTATCAACCCGCTATCGTGGGCGTTTAGAGTACGCCGATAATAACGATGGTAAACGCCATCTGCTAGAACTTACCTATCCGTTTTTTGCTATAGACACCCCTTTTAGCTACGGTATTTTAAGCTATTCAGAGCAACGCGAAGAAGCGCTATATCAGCGCGGTGAAAAGTTTAGCGAGTTTGATCAAACGACCGACTACAACAGTTTTTTTGTTGGTCACTCCAAAGCATTAAGCCATAACTGGACCCAGCGCCTCAGCCTGGGCTACGTTGATGAGCAACATACTTTTGCTGCAATAGACTCTACCTTTGCCCCCTTAGCCGTCGATCGCAGCTTAAGTTACCCTTATGTAAGCGGACACTGGTTTGAAGATAACTTTATAAAAGTACGCAATTTCGACAGTATTTATCGTACTGAGGACTTAAACTTAGGTTGGAACATAAAAGCCTTACTAGGCTACTCCGATGAATCTGTTAGTAACGATGATAGCCGCGCGGTTTACTCTTTTAATTTTAAAAAAGCTCACTTTAGTGGCGATAATACCTTATGGCGCTTTAGTGCAGACATTGATGGTTACTGGAATAAAGAGCAGGACAAATTTGAAAACCTGATCTCCACCAGCCAAATACAATATTATTTAAATACCAGCATTGATCAGTCTTGGTATGTAAAAGCTCGGGTGCAGTACGCTAAAAACCTCACTAACGATAAACAACTTACACTCGGCGGCGAAACCGGCCTACGTGGCTACCCTATGGATTATCAGCATGGGGATCGCAGCTTTTTAGTGAGTTTAGAAAAGCGCTACTATTGGGAATATGATTTGCTGCAATTATTTAAAGTAGGCGGCGCGGCTTTTCTTGATGTTGGCCGAGCATGGTCTAACACCCCAAACAATGTTGAAGATAGCCGCGTTCTTAAAAATGTAGGTATAGGCCTGCGCTTAGCACCAAGCCGTGCAAATGCCGGCACCATGATCCATATAGATATAGCTGCACCGCTAGATAGTGCCGATGGCGTAGATTCGTTACAGTGGCTGGTAAATGTTAAAAATTCTTTTTAAATGGCTATTTCGTCGCACCCTAAAGCGTTAAACTGGGCATATATAATTATTGTGAGACTATAACTTTGGAATTGTTAGCTCTGCTTGGCACCCAATATAAACTGGTCGTTACCCTTATTGCGTTATTACTTTTTCCGATACTGTTAAAAGGTACTAAAAAGCTTCTCGAAAAAGCTATTAAAGGAAAAATAGACCTACACCGAAAATATCGTGCTGAGCTATTACTTAAAATTATCCTCGCATTTGTGATGTTATGTTTAGTGCTGGTATTTTGGGGTATCGAGCTACGTGGACTCCTAGTACTAGGTTCGTCGCTATTTGCTATGCTAGGTGTTGCACTGTTTGCCGCTTGGTCATTACTTAGTAATCTCACCGCTTTTTTACTGATGTTTATTCAAAATGACTGCCGCGTTGGCTATTGGGTACGTATTGTTGATGGCGCAAATAGTATTGAAGGGCGCATTATAGAAATGGGCTTAATGAATGTAGTGCTTGAGCACATTGACGGGCATAGAGTTATATACCCTAATAACTTATTTGTAACTCGTCCGGTACTGGTTTTAAACAAAGAACCTAAGCCAACAAAAGCACCGGTAATTAGGCGTATTATTGGCCCCAAAAAGCCAAATAAATAGTAATAAAAAAGCCGTTTTGTTATCCCAACTGGGTTAACTAAAACGGCTTTACAATTTATTCTATCTATATTTAGTAGCTTACTATTATAACTAGTTATTTAACTCAGCTGTTTTAAGCTCATCATCTAAATCATTTATTTCATCAATAAAAGTGCCAAGCTGTTGTTCAACCAAGCTATTTGCATGAGCAAAATACGCAATATGAAACACCGCATCACCCTCATTTACTAATGGCATAGTTTGCTGGCCAATAATAATTCCACTGCGTGGTGCTGGTAACTCAAGTTCAGAGTCGCCAAGTGGGCTGCTAATATAAGCAAGTACTTGCCCCTTAGTAACACGCTCTCCAAGCGATACCTGCGCACGCACAATGCCATCTACATTAGCACGCACCCAACTTGTAGAGCTGGCTATAATAGGCTCAGGAAGCTTTCTAGGACGCTTACCACGGATCATTTTTAAATGGCGCATAACATAGTCAACGCCTTGTACACCTGCAGCAATCGCAAATGGGTCAAAACGCAGTGCTTCACCGGCTTCATAAGTAATAACCGGGATCCCTAAGTTAGCGGCTTCGCTGCGCAGTGAGCCATTACGTAACGAGGCATCTATCACTGCGGGTGTACCAAATGCTTTAGCCATTTGTGCGGTGGCTTCATCGGCTAAATTAGCGCGTATTTGCGGTAAGTTAGTGCGGTGAATAGCTCCCGTATGTAAATCAATAATATGGGTACAATGTACTGCCACTTGATTAAAAAACATATACGCCATACGACCAGCCAGCGAGCCACGCTCTGAACCCGGAAAACTGCGGTTCATATCGCGTCTATCAGGTAAGTAGCGCGACTTATGTATAAAGCCAAACACATTTACAATCGGCACCGCAATCAGCGTGCCGCGCAACTGGTTAGGATCTATTTTAGCAAGTAATTGCCGCACCACTTCTACGCCATTGAGCTCATCGCCATGAATAGCCGCACACACCATAAGTACCGGCCCTTCCATAACACCATTAACCACTTCAATTGGAATATTAAGTGGAGAGTGGGTATAAAGTTTTGCCGCTTCTAAGGCCAGCGTTTTACGCTCGCCTACGCCAACACTTTCACCTAATAAGGTAAAAGAACGGTTAATTTTAACCTTTGCCACGAGTTGCTGTTCCTTTACTTGATGCTGTTTTTTCAATGAAATCAATCACCATGCCTGCAATATCTTTACCTGTTGCTATTTCAATGCCCTCAAGGCCTGGTGATGAGTTAACTTCCATCACTAAAGGACCACGTGATGAGCGAAGTAAATCAACACCGGCTACATTTAAGCCCATCGCTTTAGCAGCTGCAACGGCTGTTTTACGTTCTTCTGGCGTAATACGCACTAATGTAGCGCTACCACCACGGTGAAGGTTTGAGCGGAACTCACCTTCTTGTGCTTGGCGTTTCATTGCTGCAATCACTTTGTCACCTAAAACAAAACAACGGATGTCAGCACCACCGGCTTCTTTAATGTATTCTTGCACCATAATGTTAGCTTTTAAGCCCATAAATGCTTCAATAACACTCTCAGCCGCTTTACGCGTTTCAGCCAATACCACACCAATACCTTGCGTGCCTTCTAGTAGTTTAATTACTACCGGCGCACCGCCTACCATTTCGAGCAAGTCTTTTACATCATCTGGTTTACTAGCAAAACCAGTCACTGGCATACCTACACCTTTACGAGATAAAAGCTGTAATGAGCGCAACTTATCGCGAGAGCGAGAAATAGCAACCGACTCGTTTACTGGATACACGCCCATCATTTCAAATTGACGCAGCACCGAACAGCCGTAAAACGTAACTGATGCGCCAATACGCGGAATAACTGCATCAAAGCCTTTTAAGTTTTCACCACGATAGTGAATTTCTGGTAGCTCAGAGTTTATATTCATATAACAACGCAGTGCATCTACTACTTTAACTTCGTGACCACGAGCTTCAGCCGCCTCAATTAAACGACGCGTTGAATACAATTTTTTGTTGCGAGATAAAATACCAATTTTCATAATTTAAACCTTAATAAGTACGTATTATTTTAGAAGCTTAGTCCCTCTAAAAGTTAATACATCCTTATAATAAATGAGATAAAGCCGGGTCAACGACTATACGATTTTCCATGGCTGTACGCCCGAGTAACATTCTAAACTTCATTGTTGCGCGGCTAGTTAAGGTAATTTCTATAGGCCAGCTATATTTACCCGCATGCAATGTTGTTTCTATAAAGTAACGTAACTCTTTTTGCCCGCCAGAGCTGGTTACGTGCTTCTTCTTTTTAACTTTTGCATTGCAAACAACTTGTGTTTCTTCATCTTCTTGCAATGGCTGGGTAATAAATTTAACCCACTTTTCGCCATCAACTTCATACTCTTCTATATTAAGTGCATGAATACATGAGGTGCGGGCACCGGTATCAATTTTTGCTTTTACTTTCTCGATGCCTAGCTCTGGTAAACTCAACCACTCACGCCAACCAACGGTAATCTTTGCTGTCATAAATGTGCCCTTAATAAAAAAGTGTCTTATACGCTACCGGAAAAAAAACACCAACAAAATAAATTTATCAAGTCGACAAATTGATTTGATTGATCTTTATAGCCGACTAGTTTAACAATATAAGCGTAACAAACTAGTCAACTTTAAGGGCCAAAAACCCCCTTGTTCGAAGCGCTAAATAAATTTAACTTCTTAAAAAAGAAAGATAAGTTTAATTTACTAAAGTAAATACACTATAGTAAACGGTATTAAAAACACACCATCTATGAGAAATTATTATGATTAATGGCTTACTTCACGCCCTTGTACTTGATGAGCAAGGCGGTGCGCGCACTATAGAAAACAGCGCCGAACTACATAATTGGCAACCAGAGCAAGGCAAGCTTTGGGTGCACATGGATTATAGCCAAGCTGACGTTGTCACTTGGCTAAAAGGCTGTGAATTTTTAACCGACTACGAATTAGAGTCGCTAACTGCAGACGAAACTCGTCCACGTATCACCCCTGCTACAAACGGCCATATGTTATTTTTACGCGGTATTAATTTAAATCCGGCACAAAGCCCTGAAGACATGGTTTCAATTCGCCTTTTTATTAACGATGATATTGTTATTACTACCCGAAAGCGTCGCTTAATATCTATTCAAGATATTTTAGCTTCATTTAGTAACAATACCGGTCCGCGCAGTATTTCTGAACTCGTCTGCACTATCACCCAAAAACTCACTTCCCGTATGGAAAGTGTTATTGATGCTTTAGATGAAACCCTAGATGAATTTGAAGAAGAAATAGATGAGCCAAGCAAAAAGTTTGATAATCAAGGTTTGTCGCAATTACGTCGGCAAACTATTGCTTTAAAACGCTATTTAAAGCCACAAAAAGAAGCGCTTATTAGCATGGTTAATCATCACTATTCATGGCTCTTCGATGAGGATAAAGCTAAGCTTAATGAAACCACTAATTTACTAACTCGTTACCTTGAAGAATTAGACAGCTCAATAGAGCGGGCGCAAATTATTCAACAAACAGTCACTAACCAAGTATCTGAGCAGCTAAATCAGCGTATGTATGTTATGTCGGTGGTGGCTGCATTATTTTTGCCACTGGGCTTTTTAACCGGCTTATTAGGCGTAAACGTAGGCGGCATACCTGGCACAGAAAGCCCTTATGCGTTCACTTTATTCGTCGTGTTTTTAGTTGTACTTACCGGCAGTATTGGCGTGTACTTTAAAAATAAAAAATGGCTGTAACAGTATAAATTAATTATTCAGTGAAAGTAACGCGCTGCGGGTAAAGCAACAAGCAAAGCGATATTAGCTTTTAACCTGTGTATAAAAGCAAAGACAGCTTATAAATACGATGGGTAATTTAACGTGAGTAGCATCAAATTTTTATGCAATAAAAATCTGATGCTACTCTAAACACGCAAAAAAAATTCAAATATAAAACCCTCTATATTCTCCAAAAAACAAACCACACCAAGATAAAGTAACAATTTAATTACAATAAACTAGCAAAACCCTTGACTATTTGTTACTAATATAGGAAATAATAACTAGGAAGCTCTGATAGTATTGCCTCCTAGTCTTTCTCTATAATGCCTTTAAGCAAGTGACCGCTTTAGGAGTTATTGTGTGACCAAATTAGTACTGTGGTTTATTTTTGCGTCTTTGACCTTATTAAGTTGTAGCTCGGTTAAAAAGCCAACTTTTAATAGCGATATTGTAGTGATTGATGTAGCTGATTTGAACCAATATTGGGTCGCTAAGACATCTAAGGTAGTTTTCTTACCTGGGCGTCCAAAGTAGATACCTAAAGGAATGGGTAAAGCATCTTTTTTTATTACTATTGATTCTAACGGAACCTTGGTTAGTAGAGAGTTAATTGACTCCATACCTAATGATTGGGTGACACAAAAAATATTAGATAAAATGCCAATACAACAATATAAGCCTTCCATAACTAACCCGACTAAAATCCCGGTTAAGGTTAAAATAAACTCAGAATTAAAGGCACTTGTTGATATAACTTAATACTGATTAAACGTGAATATTTAAAACACCAAACTGCAACATCTGGTTGCTTTATATTTTAAGGAAAAATAATGAGAAAACTCGGAATTTCAATTGCTTTATTAGCTTTAGCAGGCTGTGCGTCAACAAATTATTCAGACTTTGACGTTAGTGAAGCTGTAATATCAAAGCTTAAAATTAACGAAACTCATAATTTAAATGAAAGGCAGCATAAGCTAGAAATATCTTTTGATTATGAAATATCTGAATATGTAGATGCGAACAATTTATATAATTGCTCTGTACAATTTTTAGCTTTAGATGGCACAACAATCTCAATATCAAATGGTAAAAAATCACCTTGTGAGTTGAATAAAGCCAAAGGCGAAAAATCTATAGTATGGCCAACCATATTAGATAAGGCGCACTCTCCTTCTGAAGAGCAGCTTTCTAAAATAAAGTACCCTATAGAATACTTTATAGCTATTCATCAACGAACTGGTAAAAACACGAATCGAATAATCGGAAAGTCCGCCATCCAAGTTAGCACTGTAAAAATATAGCTCACTAACGATCTAATACAGTTTGTAGAGATTATACCAATATAAAAAAGGCGAACATTTTACAATGTTCGCCTTTTTTATAACAGTCAGCTAATTACTCTTGAAAGTAAGTACCCCAACCGTCGTATTCTACTTCGCATTCAACAGCAAGTGCTGCCAGCTTATCAACGTCTTCCATTATTACGTCAACATCAAGCTCTGACTCTACAACTATGTCAAAACTCCAAATTTTTGCACCGTCTTCAAGCTCAAGCTCTGCTGGCTCTTCCACATCGTAGCCTAATTTAAAAGCGGCTAATGCGGCCTGCTCTAACTTAGGGAAGTCTTCACATACAAAGTGATGTTCTACTTCGTAAAGTATTTCAGGGTCTGAACCATCTTCGAGTAATGAAGATACGATGTCTTCACTTATTTCACGCCAGTTTTCCATTAATTTTCTCTCACTTGAGCATCTAATTCAGTTATTTTAGCAGCCATAATACTGTGCACACTTTTAGCGTGCTCGCGCGCGCTGATGTTTTTATCAAGCGATATGGGGGCTAACATTTCAATATAAATTGTACCATTATCCCAACGATTTAGTTTAATGGTTTTATGCGTTGTGCTCATACATACGGGCACTATGGGTACTTGCGCACTTAAAGCGGTATGAAATGCGCCTGTTTTTAAAGGTAATAAACCGCGTCCGTAACTGCGTGTACCTTCTGCAAACATCCATACTGATAAGCCATTTTTCTTTATTTTTTCAGCGGCTTTAGAAATAGTTCCCGCAGCTTTTGAGCGGTTTGTACGATCAATTAAAATATTCCCCGAAAGCCAATACAACTGACCAAAAAATGGCACCCACTTTAAGCTTTTTTTACCTACGCTCACGCAGTTTTTAGGCACCATTGCAGGAATAGTAAATAAGTCATAACTATTTTGATGATTTGCCACATAAACCGCAGGACCAAGATTTACGCTATCCGGATGGTACTTTCGTACAACTTTAACGCCCAGCATTTTTGCTACTGAGCCAAACCAGCTCGCTATAATATGCACATTATTAGGATGAAATGGCCTCACTATTGATAACAGTAACCCAAAAATACAACTTAATAATATAAACAACAGCATAATAAAAATACGTATAACAGCAAGCAACAGAGCGTCTCCAAATATAATCGCGTTAAGCCAGCGGCTATTATAACGTTATTTTATGATCTACACGAGAAAATAGCGCACAAGTGTACGCTCAATTTTATAACAAACTAAATTTATAACAAAAAAATGGCCTGCATAAGCAAGCCGTTTAATATGAGCGAATGTGAATTAATCGCTACTCATCAATAGCATTTTCAATTGGCTCGTCATTTTGCGGGCTAAACTCTACAACAGCTTCATCTACTCTTTGTAGGCCTCGTGGTAGTTTATTACCCCTACGCCCTCGCTCGCCATAATAATGCTCTAAATCACTTGGTTTAAGCGTTAGTTTTCGCTTACCTGCATGCAGCGTTACACTACTGCCCTCAGGCACTACTGCTAATACTTTTACAAACTCTTCGCGGGCTTGTACTTTAGCCCCCGGAATAGAAATTATTTTATTACCTTTACCTTTACCTAATTTTGGTAAGTCGCGCAGCGGAAATAACAACATCCGCCCTTCGTTGGAAATGGCCATACAATAATCACTAGCGACCTCGTTAACCCTAATTGGCGACAGTAATAAACCGCCTTTAGGTACGCTCACCAATGCTTTGCCGTTTTTGTTTTTACTCACTAAGTCTTTAAAGTCAGTAATAAAGCCATAACCTGCGTCTGATGCCATAAGTAATACTTGGTTATCTTCACCCATTACTACATGCTCAAAGTTAGCGCCTGCACTAAGGTTAAAACGCCCTGTCATGGGCTCACCTTGGCTACGTGCTGAGGGTAGGCTATGCGCATCGGTTGCAAACGCTCGTCCTGCTGAATCTAAAAACACGGCGGGCTGGTTACTCTTACCCCGAGCTGAGGCTCTATAAGCATCACCGGCTCGATAACTTAACCCTTGCACATCTAAATCATGCCCTTTGCCAACGCGTGCCCAGCCCTTGTCTGAAAGCACCACAGTGACCGACTCTGATGGGATTAAATCTTTTTCATTTAACGCTTTTGCTTCTAAGCGCTCAACAACTGGCGAGCGACGGTCGTCGCCATATATTTCAGCCGCCTCTTGAATTTCTTTTTTAAGCAACGTTGACATACGACGATCTGAGCCTAGCGTTTGCTGCAATTTATCACGCTCTTTAGCGAGTTCATCTTGCTCACCACGTATTTTAAATTCTTCTAACTTGGCTAAATGACGAAGTTTTAGCTCTAAAATAGCTTCTGCTTGTATGTCTGTTAAATCAAAGCGCTCCATTAATACTGGCTTTGGTTTATCTTCGCTGCGAATAATTTCAATCACTTCGTCAATATTTAAAAAGGCTGCTAATAAGCCTTCTAAAATATGTAAACGCGCTAACACTTTATCTAAACGATATTGTAGGCGTCGACGTACTGTTTCGCGCCTAAACACTAACCACTCGGTTAAAATAGTCAGTAAATTTTTAACTTGCGGACGCCCATCTAGGCCAAGCATATTTAAGTTTACACGATAGCTTTTTTCTAGATCTGTGGTGGCAAATAAGTGCGCCATTAATGGCTCAGCTTTAATACGGTTTGAACGCGGAATAATGACGATTCGAGTCGGGTTTTCGTGATCTGACTCATCGCGTAAATCGGCTACCATTGGCAGCTTTTTAGCGTTCATTTGCGCTGCAATTTGCTCCAGTACTTTACCACCAGAGCACTGATGTGGCAGTGCGGTAATAACTATATCACCCTGTTCTTGCGTATAAACTGCACGCATTTTGATTGAACCACGCCCAGTTTTATATATTTTGTGAATATCGGCTTTTGGGGTAATTATTTCTGCGTCTGTAGGGTAATCTGGCGCATGTACCAAGGTGAGTAATTCTTCAAGCTCAGTTTTTGGTTTATCAAGTAATAAGCAACAGGCACTGGCTACTTCACGCACATTATGAGGCGGAATATCGGTTGCCATACCAACTGCAATACCCGTTATACCATTGAGTAATATATGCGGTAAACGCGATGGCAGTACCACAGGCTCATCCATGGTGCCGTCAAAGTTTGGCGTCCAATCTACCGTCCCTTGGCCTAGCTCTTTGAGGAGTATTTCAGAGAACTTAGATAAACGTGCTTCGGTATAACGCATTGCCGCAAACGATTTAGGATCGTCGGCCGCGCCCCAGTTTCCTTGCCCGTCAACCAATGGATAACGATAAGAAAACGGCTGCGCCATTAATACCATGGCTTCATAACAGGCACTATCACCATGGGGATGGTATTTACCTAGTACGTCACCTACGGTACGGGCTGATTTTTTATACTTGGCATTAGCCGATAATCCCAGCTCGCTCATAGCATAAATAATACGTCGCTGTACTGGTTTTAAGCCATCGCCCACATGGGGTAATGCCCTATCCATAATTACGTACATAGAATAGTTTAAGTAGGCGTCTTCGGTAAAACGCCCCATTGTTTGTTGCTCAATTCCTTGCATTAGCAAGGTATCTGTATCACTCATTAAAGCTTACCTAGTTTTTCTTATAGCTTACACGGTAGATCACATTGGCGTAATCATCGCTTACCAATAGACTGCCGTCACCTAATTCTGCAAATGCAACAGGGCGTCCATATGTTGTTTCGTCTTGCATAAAGCCTGTAATAAATGGCGTATATTTAGTTACACGGCCTTGCTCAATGCTCGCTAATGCCACTTTATAACCTGACTTTTTAGAACGGTTCCACGAGCCATGTTCAGCAACAAATAACTGCTGCTTATAGCTTGCTGGAAATTGCTTACCGTTATAAAAATGAATACCCAAAGGCGCTACATGCGCCGGTAAGGCTAGTGCAGGTGAAGTATAGTCGGCAATTTTTTTACCTTTTCCAAATTCAGGGTCAATAATCGCGCCTGCGTGAACATACGGAAAACCAAAATGCTCGCCCTCTTTAGTGACTCTATTTAACTCATCTGGCGGAATGTCATCCCCCATCATGTCGCGACCATTGTCGCTAAACCATAACGCTTGTGTGCTAGGGTGAAAGTCAAATCCTACTGAGTTACGTACGCCTTGCGCCAGTGTAGTAATTTGCTTGGTTTCTACGTTTAACGCAAAAATACGGCCAAAACGCTCGTCTTCAGCGCAAATATTACAAGGTACACCAACCGGAATTATTAGCTCGCCAGTTGGGGCAAAGCGTAAAAATTTCCAACCATGATGGCGCTCTGATGGCAGCGCATCGTAAAGCACCTCAAACTGTGGGTTTTTTAGTTGCGTATCAATATTTTTAAAACGAATGATGCGGTGTACTTCACCAACATATAAATCGCCATCTTTAATTGCTAAACCTGAAGGCATATTTAAGCCCTCTGCAACCAGCATTTTTTTATCTGCTACGCCATCGCTGTTATGATCAATAAGTGCATATACATTGCCTGCTTTGCGCGAGCCAACATATACTATGCCTTTTTTTGATACTACAACTTGCCGTGCATTTTCAACATCACTGGCAAATAAGCTAAGCTCAAACCCCGGGGCTACCGTGAGTTTATCTAATATATTTTTAGCCATTACGGTATTGCTAGTTAAACCTAGTAATAGCACTATTTTTAGTACCGTATTCATATATTCTCCTTGTTTATTTAAACGCAGACGCTAATTAAACTTGTGCCTTGTTACCGTGATCCTCTAGCCATTGACGCCTATCTGCAGAGCGCTTTTTAGCCAGTAACATATCCATCATTTCCATGGTTAATTCTTCTTCATCCAAGGTGAGTTGCACTAAACGCCGGGTATTTGGATCCATAGTAGTTTCACGCAGTTGCAACGGGTTCATTTCACCCAAGCCTTTAAATCGCTGTACGTTTACTTTACCGCGTTTTTTCTCAGCTTCAATGCGCGCTAAAATACCGGTTTTTTCGTCTTCATCTAGTGCGTAATAAACATCTTTACCAATATCGATTCTAAAAAGTGGTGGCATAGCAACATACACATGCCCTGCTTTTACTAGTGGCTTAAAGTGGCGCACAAATAAGGCGCACAATAGGGTAGCTATGTGTAACCCATCCGAGTCAGCATCGGCTAATATACATATTTTATTATAGCGCAGCGCTGTTAAATCGTCTGAATCTGGGTCTATACCTAATGCCACGGAAATATCGTGCACCTCTTGCGATGCTAATATTTGCCCCGAATCAACTTCCCAGGTATTTAATATTTTACCACGCAGCGGCATTATTGCTTGAAACTCACGATCTCGCGCTTGCTTAGCCGAGCCACCTGCCGAGTCACCTTCTACTAAAAATAGCTCGGTGCGATCGTTATCTGCGGCACTACAATCGGTTAATTTTCCCGGAAGTGCAGGCCCTGCGGTTACGCGTTTACGGATCACTTTTTTAGCAGCACGTAAACGTCGCTGCGCATTAGAAATACACAATTCAGAGAGTTGCTCTGCAATATCGGTATGCTCGTTTAGCCATAAACTAAAGGAGTCTTTTACTACGCCCGATACAAATGCCGCACATGAGCGCGACGATAACTTTTCTTTAGTTTGACCGGCAAACTGCGGATCTTGCATTTTAACTGAAAGCACATAGCTACAACGCTCCCAAATATCATCTGGGGTGAGTTTTACACCTCGCGGTAATAAATTTCTAAACTCACAAAACTCACGCATTGCCTCAAGTAAACCTTGGCGTAAACCGTTTACATGAGTACCGCCTTGTGCGGTAGGTATTAAGTTTACGTAACTTTCAGCTATTGACTCGCCCCCTTCAGGTAGCCAAATCAATGCCCAGTCAGCACCTTCAATTGAGCTTGAAAACTCACCTACAAAGGGCACATCTGGTAATGTTTCGTAGCCTT
This sequence comes from Pseudoalteromonas sp. 20-MNA-CIBAN-0454, assembly GCF_040308685.1. Taxonomy (NCBI): domain Bacteria; kingdom Pseudomonadati; phylum Pseudomonadota; class Gammaproteobacteria; order Alteromonadales; family Pseudoalteromonadaceae; genus Pseudoalteromonas; species Pseudoalteromonas sp. 20-MNA-CIBAN-0454. The sequence continues at coordinate 24,042 of NZ_JBEOOB010000042.1, forward strand.
TAATGGCTTCAATTAAGTAATCTTTTAAACCCGTTTCGTAAAACCATTCTTGGGTTTCTTTAGTTTGCTTATTAACAAACTTAATGCGTAAGCCTGGGCATAACACGGCTTTAGCTTTTAATAAGTGATTTAGTTTAGTGATTGAATAGTTAGGCGAATCAAAGTAACTAACGTCTGGCCAAAAACGTACTGTGGTACCGGTATTGCGCTTACCCACCACGCCAATTACGCTTAAGTCTTCAACTTTTTCGCCATTTTCAAATGCCATTCTGTATTGCTGGGCATCTCGTCTAACGGTCACTTCTACGCGGGTTGATAGCGCATTTACAACCGAAATACCAACGCCGTGTAAACCACCTGAAAACTGATAGTTTTTGTTAGAAAACTTACCACCAGCATGCAGTTTGGTAAATATTAGCTCAACCCCGGGAATACCTTCCTCTGGGTGAATATCAATAGGCATACCACGGCCATCGTCACTCACTTCGAGCGAGTTATCTTCGTGTAAGATCACATCTATTCGAGTGGCATGGCCGGCCATTGCTTCATCGACACTATTATCGATAACTTCTTGGCCTAAATGATTTGGCCGCGAGGTATCTGTATACATACCGGGGCGGCGTTTTACCGGATCTAACCCATTGAGTACTTCAATAGCTTCGGCGTTATAATTTTGCTGACTCATAATTTTTATCTTTATATGCGCTAACTAGTTTTATTTAATTTAAGAAAATCGACAATGCTTGCAATAGTGCGCTCAAAGCCAATAAAGCTGTGATCACCACCAAATTCTATTAATTGCTTACAGTGTGAATAATAATTTACTGCGTGTTGAAAATTTAACACTTCATCACCCGTTTGTTGCAACAAGTACAACAACTCAGGGTGCTTTAACTCGCTCAATGTTAATACTTTTAAAGCATCTATATGACGGTTATTTAGTTCATAATTATAATCTTGATACGGATTATAATTTGCCCCAAGTAAAGGCTGTAATAAATTGCCCGGTGCTACCGCTGGGTTAATAACCACCGCAGGAATATGATAACGCTGCGATAAATAGGTGGCAAAAAAACCGCCTAATGAACTACCTAATAACGCAGTATTAGGTGTGATTAACTGCTCTAACTCGATAATAGCTTGCAGAGGTTCGTGGTTTAAACGTGGTACATAATAGTCAACATCATAGTGTGCCATAAGCTCACCAAAGCGCACAGCTTTATATGATTTTTCAGAACTATTAAAACCGTGAATATAAATTACGCGCTTAACCATATCACGTCCGTATTTATATGCACTTGCCCTTGCGATGAGTTTATATAAAGCATTCTATAAGCTGGGCCATTATTTTGCTGTTGCCACGCTTTACTGTGCTTAGTAAATTGCACTGAGCTTGCCGGCGTAGCGTAAATATCAAGCTCTCTAAAACATTGCGTATAATCATTATGCACATGACCATGAATAAGCGCAGCAACATTGCCATTATTAACCAACGTATTTAATAGTTGTGGGCCATTTTCGAGCATATGTTTATCTAAATAACCGTTTATTGGCAACGGATTATGATGGCAAAATACCAGTTGCTTGCTAACTGGCTGCGCTAAACAGTCGGATATTTCATTTAAATGCTCACTTGTCACCCAACCGGCTGGAGTGAGCCCTTTGGAGTTAATAAGTAATAGCTCAATATCAGTGCTTGCGTTATTAGTTAGGTTATTAGTTAGGTTATTAGCCACTAAGCGTTTTGCCGCTTTTATTTGTCCACCACTGATTTGCTCAAGCAAGGCAATTTCGTCATGATTACCTGGTAGCCAAAATACTGGGCAAGTAAGTGTACTGTTGCTTATAAGCTCACTAAATAATAAGTAAGATTCCACACTATGATCTTGTGTTAAATCACCGCCAAATACCACTGCATCTAGTTGTTGTAACGCCATATGTTCAAGCGCTTGTTGAAAATATGTGGCTGTATTTACCCCAAAGTACTCAGCATTTCTATCGGCAAATAAATGGCAATCTGTAACATGAGCAATACGTAAAGATGGCTTATTAAAAGTATAAGTATCATCAAACCAAGCCATTATTTACATCCCAATTTAGCGTGGCTTGGCCATGCTCAACACACGCAACAAGCCAATCATATAAAAAGGCGTTAAGCTGATATTTTTCATCTTTTTGATGCATTTTAGGATTAGGATAACCGTAAGAAGGTTTTATGCGCTGATGATAGTCGTGATGAATAATTTCGGCCACTTTCGCATCATTATAAAGCCTAACGGTTAAGTATAATGGGGTAATGCCTTTTACCATTCCTGATAGCTGTTTAATTGACACATCCATAGTGTATTTAGCCATGTCATCTATTTTTACAGCAAACTCACTGTTACCCAACTTTACCTCGCGAATACTTTGTTTAGTTTGCTCGCTTGGTAATAACTTTAAAAGCCGCACGTAATTATGCTCGCAAAGTGTTAAATACTTTGGAAGGTTTTGAATATATCTTTGGGTTGCTAAAAGTGCTGTCAAAGTACCGCCATTACAATTTATAAATTACTATTTATGTATAAAATTTATGCCCACTTGTTGATCATACCATCACGATTGAGCGCTAACCATTGCAAACAAATAACCGTTGCAGCATTGTCTATTTCCCCACTATTAAGCCGTGCCAGTGCATCATCTAGTGTTAATATATGGGTTTTAATATCCTCCCCTTCCGTTTCTAAACCGTAAACTCCGCTGTTTACTTGGCTTAAATCGGCGCGGGCTAAATATAAATGTAACCGCTCAGTAGTGCCGCCGGGGCTTGAAAGATACGAAAGCATAAACTCGAGCTCGGTTAAATTAAGTCCGGCTTCTTCATAGGCTTCTTTTTTTACTACCGCTGCATAATCCTCACTGCCATCGGTCATACCTGCAATACATTCTAACAGCCATGGCGAATGTTTGCTTTTTATTGCACCAATGCGTATTTGCTCTATTAATAACACTGTATCGGTTACAGGGTCGTAAGGCAGCACGGCAATAGCATCGCCACGTTCTAAAATTTCACGGCTAATGAGTTGCGACTCGCCACCCGCAAATAATGCATGTTTAAATTGATATAAGTTAATTTTAAAAAAACCATCGTAAAGGTTAGTAATAGGTTTTAATCTCACATCTTGGTGAGTAAATTCGATCAACTTTTTATTGGTCATATAACTACCTCTTACTTATTTTAATAAACTAAAGTGGATTAATATATTCTGTTACACTTACAAACATTGTTTTACTCATTTTTTTTTTAGTTATGAGCCAAAACAGGTTAACATGCCCAATAGTATAAAATTTGTCTAAGGACCGAACCACACATGAAAAAGAACATCCTTGCGGCGCTGGTTAGTTTATCATGCGCAATTGGCGCTACAGCTGCTCACGCTGAAGATTTACTACAAGTTTTTGAAATTGCGACAGCAAACGATCCTACCGTGTTGAAGGCAAAAGCCCAAGCGGATGCACAATCTTATCAAAGTGATCGTGCGATGAGCGCATTATTACCTCAAATAGGTTTAAGCTTAGGCTACGAAAAAAGTGACTCTACCTCTTTTCAAAGTGTTGGCGATTTATCAAATCAAGTTAAAGTAGAAAGCGATACTGACCAATTCACTCGTGGTGTTAGCTTAAGCCAAACACTGTTTGATTTAGGCGCATGGAATAACCTAGGTATTGCTGATAAACAAGCTCTACAAGCCAGTGCACAGTACGATTTTGCTAAGCAAGATTTAATAGTACGTGTTGCCGATGGTTACTTTAATGTATTAAGTGCTATCGATAGCCTTGAATTTGTTAAAGCTGAAAAGCGCGCTATTGAACGCCAATTAGAGCAAACAAAGCAACGCTACGCGGTAGGCCTAACTGCTATTACCGACGTACACGAAGCTCAAGCTCAGTTTGATAACTCAGTAGCACAAGAAATTGTTGCCGGTAATGCCGTAGAAACAGCACGTGAACTACTGCGCGAAATAACAGGTAAGTACCACGCAAAACTTGACGTTTTAAATACCGAAACATTTTCAACTGTAAAGCCAAATAAACCCTCTAGCGACTTAGTTAAAGTGGCTGAAGAAAAAAACTTAAATTTACAAGTAGCAAAAGTCACAGTTGATATAGCTAAAGATCAAATTGAGCTAGCGAAAGCAGGCCACTACCCAAAATTAACACTTGATGCGCGTTACGGTGATTCTTTAACCAATCGCGACATAAACGGTGCAAGTTTTGATAACCAACCTCGTGCCGATTCGACCACTATAGGTATTAACTTTAGTGTGCCTCTTTACTCAGGTGGTGCCACGGTTGCTGCAACTAATCAAGCACGTGCATTTTACGTCGCTGCAAGCCAAGATTACGAAACTAACTATCGCGCAGTTACACGCACAGTTATTACTTCTTATAATCAAGTGGTTTCAGATATAGCGACCTTTAGAGCGCTAGAGCAAGCGGTTATATCTGCCGAGAGTGCACTTAAAGCAACTGAAGCAGGTTTTGAAGTAGGTACTCGTACTATTGTTGATGTACTTGTTAGCACACAAAACTTGTACAATGCAAAACGTAACCTTGCCAATGTTCGCTATCGCTACGTGGTATCTACGCTGCGCTTAAAGCAAGCAACAGGAACACTAACAAATGCTGACTTAATGGCGATTAATAAAGGTTTAAACGCAATTTAACACAGCTTAGTCTAGTAACTAAAAAGCCAGCATTTTGCTTAATGCCAGTCAGTTAACACTGACTGGCTTTTTTTTATACGGATATTTAGATGGTTTCTTTTTCACACATCGTGGAA